>NZ_JBHYCW010000014.1:0-81592 GCF_051861365.1 Sediminibacterium sp.
CTTTTCGGTGCGATTTTCTTGCCCTTTTTCATAACGTTGACCTCCTTTTTTGGTCAACCTTTTTTATATACGGACAAGGACTGAATTATAGCCTTATTGATGGTATCAGCTCATATAAATGGGGATGTAAAATGCATTAAAATTATTGATTATCAACTATTTGCCTCAAAAAGACCGTGTATACAGGGAAATGGTCGCTATAACCACCCCGATATTGATTTCCCTCCCAGGTTCGCATAGGGTAGCCTTTAAAACGACCGGTGTATTCTGTCAGATAGGATTTATTGTAGATGTATTCCCGGAAAAAGAAAAATTCCCCCATCTTCCGATCCAGTAATGATTTAGATACCAGTATTTGATCAAATAGCCCCCAATTGTCTTTATGAGCCAATGTGCCGTTTCCATTTTTTAACTGTTCCACCCATGGATTATACAACTCACCTTGACGTACTTTATCAGGCTTTGAATTGGTACGCAATCCTTGAACGATGCTCTTGTCTTCCGGGTCATCATTCAAATCACCCATCACAATCATCTTAGCATCGGGTGTAATGGCCTGAATAGAATCCATATGTTTTCGGCAAATAGTTGCAGCGGCCATTCTTGCAGATGAACTTCTTTCCTCTCCCCCTCTTCTACTAGGCCAGTGATTCACATAAAGATGAAAAGTATCTGTCCTCATGATTCCTTTCACATAAAGAATATCTCTGGTGAAAGAGACGTTTTTACTTTTTTCCGGAAGAGGAACAAATATTTTTTGAGCTTCTATCGGGTCAAAAAAAGATGGTTGATATAACAATCCAACATCCACGCCTCTGAGGTCTTTTGACGAAGCATGCACGATATGATAATTTCTTTTTTTTAATAAAGGATGTTGAATCAGAAATTGCAGTACGGTATCATTCTCTATCTCCGCAACTCCTAAAATAGCTGCACCTGATTCATGGTAATCGGTTCCGATATCTTTGATAACAGATGCCAGTTTATTGAGCTTATCACGAAAAATAATCGTATTATATTTTTTTGCACCGGTGGGTGTAAACTCATCATCGTTGGTGATCGGATTATCAATAGTATCATACAGATTCTCTAGGTTATAAAAACCAATGATGGCAACCTGATAACGTTTTAGTTGTGCTTGTGCAGTTGTACATAAACAAAGCAACAGCCATACCAATAGTAGATTTTTCATAGAAAAGAGTTGATATCATTCGCTAAATACAGCTTTTACGTACCGTATTTCCCGCAAAAATGACTGGTGGTGTTTTAGGCTACTTATTAACGATTTACTTTCATTCAAATTCATACCATGCCTCTACTATTGATTCTTTTTTGTTCTGTAGGATCGGTCGTCTGTATGGAGCATCATCATTTTTCAGACACGATTCCCATTCATACTGATAGCGTATTGCTTTTACTCTTAGATCAACAACAATCAGTAGAAAATGAAGCGATACTGATGAATGAACAGGATCGGGCTCTTACCGGTTCGGTAGGTCATGCTTCACCATTGTATGCGGAAAAAGATGTGTTTCATCAAATGGCTGCTTTTCAATTCAGCGCTTTTCGCTTCAGACCAAGAGGATATGAAGCCAGTTTTAATCAAGTATTGATCAATGGTCTTAACATAAATCAATTGGATGATGGAAATCCGGCTTGGTTATTATGGAGTGGATTACAATCCGTGATGAAAAATAGTATTGAATACATGCCTGTTCGTTTTCAGGATAACTGGATGAGTTATGCAGGTAACAGTACATCTATAGATATGCGTGCCGCATCACAAAGACCACAATGGCAATGGGTATATGGATTGTCAAACAGAACGTATACGCATCGTTATCAGTTTGGGTACACAACCATTCCTAATCGTCGTGGTTGGACCTTTTCCGGTACTCTGGCCATGCGATTAGCGAAGGAATCCTGGAATACAGGTACACACTATTCTTCTATTGGATATTATTTCGCAGTAGATAAACAATTTACTCATCAACATAGATTATCTCTTGTATTATTTGGTAATAAAACGCACAATGGAAAACAAGCAGCCATTACCATTCCGGTAATGTTGCTTTTTGGAAACAGGTACAACCCTAACTGGGGTTATCAAAATGGTGTGAAAAGAAATGCAGCCATTGGTGCACAACATAAGCCTGTAATGATTTTGACACATGAATGGCAACCCAATAATCATAGTTCATGGCAAACCAGTTTAGGGTTGATGACAGGTAAGCGATCGGACACAGGATTGGATTGGTTTCAGGCAGCAGATCCCAGACCTGATTATTATCGGTACTTACCGGATTATCAAACAGATAGTTTACTGAGAGAAATGGTGAAAATGAATTTGCAAGAACAGGTAGCATTGCAACAAATCGATTGGGAAAAATTATATACCATCAATCGGAATAGTTTTGATCAGGTTGCTAATGCCAATGGAATTCAAGGGAATCTTGTAACTGGTAAACGAGCACATTATCTTTTGGAAAAAAGAATAAAGGGCTCTCATGTTTTTATCATCAGTAGTCATTACAGGAATAGATTGAATTCACAATGGCAGTTATCTACAGGTGTTCATCTCAAGGTTCAGATCAATCATCATTATAAAATTGTCGAAGACTTGCTGGGAGCCGATTTTTATGTCAACCATAATCAGTTTGCTGAAACTGATCTTCCTGCCGATCCATCCATTGTACAATACAACTTAGAAAAACCTGATCAGATCGTACACAAAGGAGATCGATATGGTTATGATTATAAAATGTTGTATTCAGCAGCAGATGCATGGATTCAATCTGAAAAAAAAAGTAAGAAACTGGACTTGATTGCAGGTATGCATTTTTCTAAGCAAAGCTTTTACAGAAAAGGGTTGATCCGAAATGGATTATTTCCTGATCATTCCAAAGGGGATGCAAAGGCAGATCATTTTTTTAATCCTATGTTCAAGATGGTATTAACCCGAAAATTCTCAGCCTATCATTCATTACTTTTTTCTATTGCAATAGGTTCAAGGGCGCCACTTGCTGAAAATATTTATTTGTCACCACGCATGCGTCATACCAAACAAGATACTATTCGGTCAGAAAAAATATTATCTGCTGAATGGATGTATCGCTTTGTTTCAAAAAAAATTCATTTCAGGATAAGTGCTTACCATACATTGATGCAAGATGGTATGAATGTATTGACGTTTTATCATGATGGGTACCGGAATTTTGTAAACTATGCGATCCGAGGTATTGATAAGCGGCATACGGGTATAGAGATAGGTATGGCATACATGCTCAATGAAAATTGGCAAATAGATATTGCTGCGTGCATAGGACATCATCGGTATATCAGTCGGCAGCAGGTTACCGTTTCATTAGATAACAATGAGTTTCTGCTGGATAAAATGGATGTGTATGCAAAAAATTTTCGAGTAGCAGGTTCTCCGCAAATGGTAATGGGTTCGGGGATTCAGTACCGAAACCAGCAAGCTTTTTTTGTTCGGTTGAACTGGAATTATTTTGATCAGCGCTGGTTAGACTTTAATCCTGTTAGGCGAACTTATGATGCTTTGCAAAGCGTTGTGTATCGATCTGATCATTGGAATAGGATTATTCATCAAACACGTTTGCCATCGGTAATTCTATTTAATGCATTTATCGGAAAAGGCTTTTCTATTAAGACGGGTTCTTCAGGTAAACGGCTTCGCTATTTCTGCTCGTTAAGCATACAAAATCTTTTGAACGAACAAGGAATAATTTCCGGTGGATATGAACAGCTTCGCTTTGATCAGGAAACCAAAAATGTAGAAAAGTTTCCTCCCAAACTCTTCTTTTCCCCGGGGCTAAATTATAGTGTATCTATTACCATGAATTTATAAATAATGACACCCATGAAATCTTTTTATTTATTTCTAATAGCATTGTTTTTCATTGTGGGCAGTATTAATTGCGAACGTCATTTTGATGAGCCACCTGAATATTCAGGACCAAGGGTCAAAGCGAATATTTCGATTACTGAAATTAAACGCTTACATATCACCAATAATTTTGAAAAAATTAATGATGACCTGATTATTGAAGGAATTGTTACTGCCAATGACAGAACAGACAACTTTTATAAGTCGATTGTGATACAAGATAGTACTGCAGGAATTACTGTTCGGTTAGATGGGTTTTCTTTATTTAATATTTATCCGATCGGGAGAAAGATTTTTATTCGCTTAAAAGGACTTTGGTTGGGAGATTATGGTGGAATGATACAGTTGGGTGCAGGGGTGAATCGATCCAATCCTCAATTTCCTGAACTCATACCCATTCCACAACCTTTGTTCGACCGGGTAATTATAAAAGGAGATCTTAATCAAAATGTATTACCGATTAAACTGAAAATACAAGACCTAAATGATTCACTTCAGAGCATGTTGGTAACGCTTACACAAGTTGAGTTTGATCATTCTGATACAGCTAAGCCCTATGCTGATGCGGTCAATAAACAGACGATTGCTCACACGCTTAGAACTTGTGGTATAGGAAGTGTTTATGTTCGTACGAGTGGATTTGCAAAATTCGCAACAGTGCTTACAGCAAGAGGACAAGGTGATATCACTGGAATATATAGTGTATTCAGAACACAAAAACAGTTATTGCTTAGAGATACAAGTGATGTGCAGATGAATGGATTGCGTTGTACAGCAACGGGACCTAAACAAATCTATGCTGAAGATTTTTCAACACAAATTTCCGATAGTCTGATATCTATTCCTAATATTAAGAATGTTAGTGAAATCGGTGGAAAGTTCTTTCTTTCTAAAGTTGTATCAGGAAATTCATGTGCAGAAATAAGTGCATTTGCAACAAGAGAGCCAATAGTGATTAGTTGGCTGGTGCTTCCGATTATCAACCTTGATTTCTCCAGTAATGAAGTGTTGCGATTTTCTACAAAAGATGGTTTTGATAATGGAGCAGTGTTACAAGTACTGGTTTCAGCCAACTACGACGGAGGTGATACACCATGGAAAGCTAAATGGACAGTATTGCCGGCAGTCATTGCAAAAGGTTCAATGAACGGCTATCCCAAAGAATGGATCAATTCAGGAGATGTAAGTTTACATCATCTGAAAGGAAAAGTACACATTGCATTTCGATATGAAGGAAATGATCCCCCCGTACAGAATGCCAAGCTTACAACAACTTTTAGAATCGATAATGTTGTTGTAACAGGCAATTAAAGAAACTCATCGGTTAAGTCATTGAGACGGCTTCTATTTGCTCGTAGATAGTGCTTTTTGTTAGGTTAAAACATTATAAAATGTCAAATTTGTATCATTTATGGGACATTATTATGTCATTTAATAAATTGGTATATCGTTCTAATGGGAAGAGTTTTTGTGTGGGTTATTGAATGATCTCCATTAGAAGTAATTTTATAGGCTCTGATTTTGAATTGCCCCTGCAAGACGAAAATCAACGCTGATGCTTAAAGATCCATCTAAGATCAGGCGCCAAAAAGATAAATCAGGCTATAATGACAATTTTTCGTTCTATCAAACATTACTCATTTTTCTCTTTGTGGATAACTTGTCAACCTGTCAGTTTCTGCTGTTTTGGTATTTTCTTTGTTCATTTGCGACAAAACAAGTGAGCCATGCAAAAAGGTCAGATTCGTGTACAAACGGAGAATATTTTCCCTATTATCAAAAAGTTCCTGTATAGTGATCATGAAATTTTCCTTCGTGAGCTGGTGAGTAATGCCGTAGATGCTTCCCAAAAGCTAAAAACACTTTCTTCTATTGGAGAAGCAAAAGGCGATATCGGTGAATTGCGTATCGATGTAGTACTTGATGCAAAAGAAAAAACATTGAGTATCATAGACCGTGGTGTGGGGATGACCGCTGAGGAGGTAGATAAGTATATCAACCAAGTGGCATTTAGTGGCGCAGAAGAATTTGTCAATAAGTACAAAGACGCGAGTATCATTGGTCATTTTGGATTGGGTTTTTACAGCGCATTCATGGTGAGTGATAAAGTGGATATCCATTCAAAAAGTTTTAAAGATGGAAGCGGGGTCTTTTGGAGTTGTGATGGCAGT
Organism: Sediminibacterium sp.; assembly: GCF_051861365.1. Classification (NCBI taxonomy): domain Bacteria; kingdom Pseudomonadati; phylum Bacteroidota; class Chitinophagia; order Chitinophagales; family Chitinophagaceae; genus Sediminibacterium; species Sediminibacterium sp. The sequence continues at coordinate 6,079 of NZ_JBHYCW010000014.1, forward strand.
CCGGAGTATGAATTGTATGAAACCGATTATAATGAGCGCGGAACTAAAATTGTATTGCATATCAATGAAGAGAGCAGAGAATTTTTAGAGGCTTCGCGTATCAAAGGTATCCTGGAACGATTCTGTAAATTTTTACCCATTTCCATTTACTTCTCTGAAGTAGGGGAGAAAAAAGAAGAGGAAGAAAAAGCGATCAATAATACCCAGCCGATCTGGATCAAAAAACCTTCGGAATTATCTAAAGAAGATTACGAAAAATTCTACCGTGAACTATATCCTTTTGGAGAAACACCACTTTTCTGGATCCATCTCAACGTAGACTACCCATTCAATTTAACGGGTGTTTTGTACTTCCCTAAGATCAAACAGAGTTATGAGATCCAAAAAGACAAGATTCAGTTGTACTGTAATCAAGTATTTGTTACGGATGAAGTAAAAGATATTGTTCCTGAGTTCCTCATGTTGTTACATGGTGTGATCGATAGTCCGGATATTCCACTGAACGTAAGTAGAAGTTATTTACAAGGTGATCCGAATGTGAAAAAAATCAATGCACATATCACCAAAAAAGTAGCTGATAAACTGGAGGAAATTTTCCGAAACGAAAGAAATTCTTTTGAAGAAAAATGGGAGAGCCTAGGATTGTTTGTGAAGTACGGTATGATGACTGATGATAAATTCTTGGAAAAGGCCAATAAGTTTCTCATCATGGAAGATGTGGAAGGAAAATTCCACACATTGGAAGAATATAAAACAGCCACTGAGGCTTTACAAAAAAATAAAGAAGGAAAACAGATCATCTTATATACCACCAATCCTGTTCAGCAAGATGCGTATGTTCAAGCATGTAAGGCGAAAGGATATGCTGTTGTGAAAATGGAAACACTGGTGGATGCAGCTTTCATTAATACCATGGAAATGAAATGGGAAAATGTAGGCTTTGTAAGAGTGGATGCTGATATCGTAGATAACTTGATTGATAAACAGGAGTCTGATCAATCTGTTTTAAATCAAGAAGAGTCAGATAAGTTAAAAGAACTGTTCACTTTGACAATTCCAGATTTACATGTGACAACTGAGATCAAAGGATTGAGTCCGGAAACAGCTCCGGTTATTGCTACACGTCCTGAATTCATGCGTCGTATGAAAGATATGGCAGGTGTTGGCGGTGGAATGACCGCCTTTTATGCTCAGATGCCTGATGAAGTAACACTCACAGTAAATGGTAATCATCCTATATATCAACAATTGCTGAAAGAAACGAATACGGATGTACAGCAAAAACAGGTTCGTAACCTTGCAGATCTGGCGTTGCTTTCACAAGGATTACTTAAAGGCAATGATCTTACCAATTTTATCAATAGAAGTGTTGAGTTGTTACAAACTGAACAAGTCAAAGCTTGATAGTATAACGATGCAATCTTATAACGGTCAGCGTATGCTGACCGTTTATTTTTACCTATATACTTATCCGAAATGATGGTAATCGCATATAACATGAGATTACTAATATTAGCATGCTGACATACACTGATTATACTATTGATGTAGATGTTAACATAAAGGTTATATCAGTTGCTTAGCCTCAGATCAATCATTTTCAGTTGAATTATTTTTTCTCCATTCCATTCATTTTCATCGAGTGTAAAAACGAGGTCAAGGGGTTGTTGCCGTTGTAGTAATTCGAATTTATTCGCCATATTAAAACCGATACCTGTAAGGGTAATGTTTCTTTGTTTTACAACGAATCGGATATGCTGTTCTTTTACAATTTTTGAAAAACCGGTATCGTATACTTTCTCTGCAATGAAAATAGGTCGCATATTATCCGGACCAAATGGCTCCATTTGCGTAAGTATACTATAAAGTATAGGTGTGATCGATTCAAAGTGAATAGGTGCGTCAATAATAATTTCAGGGATGAGTTGTTCCGGTTGTATTTGTTCTTGTACAGCTTTTTCAAAAGCGGCGGCGAAATCATCCACTTTCTCTGGTAATAAAGTCATACCGGCTGCAGCAAAATGTCCTCCATATCCTAGGAGATGTTCTCGGCAAGCATGAATGGCTTCATACAAATTAAATCCTGCAACACTGCGAGCACTACCGGCAATATAATCTCCACTTTTGGTCAATACGACTGTTGGTCTATAATGTTTTTCAATCAATCTACTGGCAACGATTCCTACTACACCTTTATGCCAATGTTCTTGATAAACAACTGTAGTTTTTTTATTTGCAAATGTTGGATCGGCTTCAATTAAAGCTAATGCTTCTTCTGTTATAGTGCTATCTGCTTCTCTGCGATCTGCATTATCACTGTGTAGCATTTCAGCAAAAGCCATGGCTTTAACAGGATCTTTTTCAATAAAGAGCTGAACTGCTTTTTTTGCATCATCCATTCTGCCTGCAGCATTCACCCTTGGTGCAATTATGAAAACCAGATTGGTGATATGCATTTTTTTCTGAACAGCAGCCAGCTGCATCAAAGCTTTGATACCCGCACAAGGATTTTGATTTACTTTCTCCAGACCGTAATAAGCAAGTATTCGATTTTCTCCATTAATCGGAACAATATCAGCAGCGATGGCCGTTGCCACCAGATCTAGGTATGCGAAATGTGTCGTCTCCGGTAGGGACAATTTTTCACTAATGGCTGTCATTAACTTAAAACCTACGCCACATCCACACAATTCTTTGTAGGGGTATGTACAATCAACTTGTTTAGGATTCAGAATGGCGACAGCAGGAGGTAATTCCTGATCAGGCAAGTGGTGATCACAAATAATAAAGTCGATGTGAAGTGCTTTTGCATAAGCAATCAAATCAACTGATTTGATACCACAGTCAAGCGAAATGATAAGTGAAACACCGGTTTCTTTTGCATAATCAATCCCCATTTTTGAAACGCCATATCCTTCACGATAACGATGGGGGATATAAAAATCAACCTGGTCATAAATAGAAGACAGATACTGATACATGGATGCAACAGCTGTTGTACCATCGACGTCATAATCTCCAAAAACAAGCACTTTTTCGTGCTGTTGAAAAGCGTTAAGTATTCTGGATACAGCTTTATCCATGTCCTTCATCATCCATGGACTATGCAGTTGCGATAGCTGTGGTCTAAAAAAATCTTTTGCTTTTTCGTAAGTGTCAATGCCTCGTTGAACCAGAATCGCGCAAAGTGTTTTATTGATTTTCAATACCTCATGAAGAGATGAAGTTTTCTCGGCATTGGTATCTAATATGTTCCATCTTTTGGTCATCAATAATTCCTGTCTGTTGTATAACGAACCAGTTCTTCCAATGCATCCCTGAAAGGAGAAGCGGGGAATTGATACAATATTTCTAAAGCCTCATCACGGAAGGCAAACATTTTTTGCGTAGCGTATGCAATACCTCCTGTCGCAATCACACTGTCAATTACAAATTTTACTTTGTCTTTTTGTGTATTCTCATTTTTGATGATATAGATGATCTTTCTTCTGATATCTGCTGAGCATTGATTGAGGGTGTAGATCAGCGGTAGGGTTAGTTTTTTCTCTTTAATATCATTGCCTGTAGGTTTCCCTATATCATCCGATCCATAATCAAAGAGATCATCTTTGATTTGAAATGCCATCCCTACTTTTTCACCGAAGAGTCTCATTTTTTCTACGTCTTGTTGATTGGTAAAAGTAGTGGATGCCCCTGCGGCGCAGGCGGAGGCTAAAAGAGAGGCGGTTTTTCCATTAATTATTTCGTAATAAATGGATTCTTGTAGGTTTAGTTTTCTGGCTTTTTCTATCTGGAGTAATTCACCCTCACTCATGAGTCTTACTGCTTCAGATAAAATTCTAAGTACTTCATGATCCTTATTATTCAACGATAATAAAAGTCCTTTTGAGAGCAGATAATCGCCTACAAGAACAGCAATTTTGTTTTTCCAAAGTGCATTAATCGAAAAGAAACCACGACGTTCCATAGCGTCATCAACCACATCATCATGTACCAAGGTGGCGGTATGGAGAAGTTCTACCAGAGAGGCAGCTCTATAAGTGCTATCATTGACTTCACCGCCCAATCGGGCACTTAGCAATACGAACATGGGTCTTAACTGCTTACCTTTCCGTTTTACGATATACTGCATAATACGGTCTAATAAAGCCACCCTGCTTTTGACAGCTTCTCGGAAATGCCCTTCAAATTGAACCAGTTCCTCTGATATTACTTTTTTAGCTAATTCCATCGTTCTTAATAAGTTGCAATATAGCCATCGTAAGCAACAATCGGTTGCCGGATGCAGCGTTCTGCGTTGAAATTGAGTCTGGTATGAATATTGTTAGTGAAAAGATTAAACAATATATTTGTATAAATATTGCCGATTTGTTTCATAATATGTAAATTTGCAATGTTTCTCGAAGTAAAAGAAGTTCTTATTAAATATCAATCAATAATTATGGCAAGCAAAAAGAACATTTTAACACTGGCACTGATCGTTCTGATACAGTCGATCGGTATGGCTCAAACAGATTGGGGATGGGATTGGAAAGATACTTCCAAAATTTCTGTAAAGAAATTACCCCAGCATAATGAGTTTCTGAATAACCAGTACCCTTATCCGGCAGCTCCACGTAATCAGTGGGAATTAGGATTTGGTGTAGGTGCTTCATCTATTACAGGAGATATCAAATCTAAAACAGGGTTTGGTGCTACTGTTTCTTTGCGTAAAGCATTGAATCATACCTTTTCTGTAAGAACCGGCTTGACTGGTTTGTGGAATTCAGGTACAGCAAATGCTTTTCAGGCAGCAGTAGGTCGTCCTGATTACAAAAACAAAACTTACCAGTTAGGTGTTGATGTAATTGCATCATTAAACGCTGCCAGTCATTATCGCGGCAACCCTAAAACCAATGTTTACGTTTTAGCAGGTTATGCATTAAGTGCTTCTAACGTAATGTATAGAAGACCTGGGGGTGCACAGCCAGGTGGTTACAGCTTCTTCTACGGGTACAACCAAAATGAGGTTTTCCCCAATAGTCAAGCAGGTACCATCACAACATTTGGTGGCGCTACTATTAACGGAAGACAAGCATATACTCTTTACCATGGTCTTAATTTAGGTTTTGGTATTGCTTTCAAAATGAGCAAAAAAGTGAATATTGGTCTTGAACACAAATACACTTTCACAGTTCCTGGTTATGACTTTTTAGATGGAGTTAGAGCCGGTAACAATAATGATTATTTTGGCTTTACCAGTGCACGTGTGAATGTAAACATCGGTAATTCTTCTAAGAAAGTTCAGCCTTTGTGGTGGCTCAATCCAAACAACTTCGTTTATAGCGAGTTGAATTCTCCATCTCACATGAAGATGCCTAAAGTGGTTCTTCCTGATGCCGATAAAGATGGTGTTACTGATCAGTTTGATCTTGAGCCTAACACACCTGCTGGTGCTCCAGTTGATACACATGGTCGTGCGAAAGATACTGACGGTGACGGTGTTCCTGATTACAAAGACAAGGAACTGTTGACTGCTCAAAAATGTTTCCCTGTAAACAATGATGGTATCGGTACTTGTCCTGAGCCTGCATGTTGCAAAGAGATCAAAGACATGATCGCTAACATGAAGCCTGCAGAAGCTACACCTCAGTGTAACATCGGTAGCTTACCAAGCATTCAGTTCAAAGGAAAAGCAACACTTTCTAAGGATGCTCAAAACATTCTGACTGGTGTGGCTGCAAGAATCAATGCTAATCCGGCTTGTAATATTAAAGTAATCGGATACGGTGCATCAAGCAAAGCTGCTCAGCAGTTGAGCTGGGATCGTGTAAATGCAGTGATTAAATACTTGGTTGAAAAGCAGGGTGTTTCTGAAAATCGTTTCATCTTCACTTATGGTCAAGATGGCGATGCTAATACAGTTGATCTTCAAGGTACACTGGAAGCTGGTCCAAATACAGTACCTGCCCCACATCCAAATTTGAAAAGCAGAAACTAATCATTAGTTAGTTATCTATATAAAGAGGAGGCTGTATCAAAAGTCCGATACAGCCTCTTTTTATTCGGGTACCTGATGGAGAAAGTTTTCATTTAGGCGATTCTCAAAGCCTTCTTTTTACTTTTGAGACTTCCTCCTCTTTTTTTAGTCAATAGACCATAGTCCATGGTCCATGGACTATGGTCTATTGACTAAATCAAAATGAAGCTCTCCAAAATTTTGTAGGGATGATAATTTCAAATCAGCAGTCCCCCATCTTTCATCCTTTAGTTGAGACACATGTGGTACGATGACACATTTCATGCGGGCAGCTTTTGCTGCAATCAGTCCATTAAAAGAATCTTCAAAACAAATACAATTTGTAGGCGTGCTACCCAATAATTCTGCACAATTCAGGTATACTTGAGGATGTGGTTTTCCATATGCTAAATCTTCTGCAGAAGCTGTAGCATGAAGGTATTTGCTGATTCCCGCGATTTTGACAACCAGATCAATCAAAGAAGGGGGAGAAGAAGTAGCGAGACCAATTTTAAATGATTTGCGCTGGAAAAAGTCGAAAATATAATCTACTCCGGGCATGATTTTTCCTTTCTTTTCGATCTTATGTAATACCAGTTCCACTATTTTTTGTTCCGCACGTTTCATTTCGGGTTCACCAATATTAAAGTACTGAAACCACCATTGAACAAATTCCTTGGTTCTAAGTCCAGTTGTACTTTTATACTGCTCTTCCGTCATATTCACTCCATACTGTTGAAACAATTCGGTAGCGGCTTCATTCCAAAGCGGTTCACTGTCGATCAAAAGTCCATCAATGTCAAAAATCACCGTATTCAATTCCATAATTTGCTTTTACAGCGCAAAAGTATCTTTCCACTTCTATTTTTTGAACCTCTGGAGCTCATTTTTTGAACAATCACTTAACAATTTGATTACATTTCTTATTTTGCACGACTTGCCAACTATCAACCCTATGCGATTAACTGAACGCCTAAAGCATATTAAAGTTATCCGTTCGATTGTATACGCTGTTGTAGGAATCTTTTCTTACCCTGGTCTAGCTATCGTTAATAAGATAAAGATCGAAGGAACAGAGCATCTGGAGCGTTTACCCAGACAAAATGTATTGTTTGTCAGCAATCACCAGACTTATTTTGCAGATGTCATTGCCTTCATTCATATTTTTTGTGCAGTAAAATGGAGGAAACAGAATAAACTCGGACTTCCTTTTTATTTATTGAACCCGTTTACCAATGTATACTTTGTGGCAGCAGAAGAAACCATGAACGGGAACTGGTTAAGTCGTTTATTTAAGTTAGGTGGAGCACTTACTGTTAAAAGAACATGGCGAGCAGAGGGAAAAGAGGTTCAAAGAAATCGTGATGAGTCTGATACGCAGAAAATTGATGAGGCATTGGATAAAAGTTGGGTGATCACTTTTCCTCAGGGTACTACAAAACCCTTTGCTCCCGGAAGAAAAGGAACAGCCCATATTATCAAAAACAACCAACCGGTAGTAGTACCTGTTGTTATTAATGGATTTTGGAGAGCTTTTAATAAAAAAGGATTGGCATTCAAGAAAAAAGGCTCTGTGTTATCCATTCGATTCAAGGAACCCATGATCATTGATTATACCCAACCCATTGATGTTATTCTAGACCAAGTTATGGACGCGATAGAACAAAGCAAAGATTATATGCTCAAGGGAAGGCACCATTTATTAAGCGTTCTGGATAAGTAATGAGCACTAATCTTTAATAAAGAGTGCTTTCAGTTCATTGGCATCATCAGGCTTCATTTTGCCGGCTAGGATCAAGCGAATTTGTCTTCTTCTTAAAGCGCCATCAAACAATCGCTTTTCTTCCTCTGTTTCAGGAATCAATTCAGGCACTCTCCTTGGTTTTCCGTTTGGGTCTAATGCAACAAAAGTGAAGAAGGCTTCATTGCTCTCATATTTATATTGATGTAGCAGATCCTCTCCCCATACTTTGATATGGATTTCCATGGAAGTATTGAATGCGCGACAAACCTTGGCTTCAATATGTACCACATTTCCCAATTTGATAGGATTTTTAAAGCTTAAGTTATCTACAGATGCGGTCATACTAGGTGTATTGCAATGTCTGCCTGCAGCAATACCCGCAGCAATATCCATCCAGTACATCAAACGACCACCCATTAGATTTCCGAAAGTATTGGTATCGTTCGGGAGTACCAATTCGTTCATGATGGTAAAACTCTCACTCACTTTTTTCCCTTCCATGATTGTTTAAATTTCGTCAAAGATAAGGTAGAAGGGGGAGTCCTTGAAGAAGGACTGTGAATGATGTGTATGCGCTTACTAGATAATGATGTATGCTAACTTTGATAGATATTGATCATTAACATCAGCGCCAATTCCGTAAGCATCAGTTAGTTGCAGCTCCATGCCTGCATATGAGACGCCTCCTTTTACAGGGTCTTCTTGATGTCCTAGTAAACAGGTATCTAAATCATAGAATTTAATATTCTCCATAGCCATTGCAAAATGTACTTTAGCGGTGAGTGCTATTCTGCTTTCTAACATGCCTCCTAACATACACTGAATATGATGCTGTTCAGCTATTTCATTGATACGTATCGCTTCTCGGATGCCCCCGCTTTTTGCAAATTTGATATTGATATAATGACAAGCATTGTTTCTAATAATTCTTGCTGCATCATGATGCGTAAACACGCTTTCATCAGCCATAATGGGTATGGGAGATATTTTACAAAGCTCAGGCAATAAGTGATCATTCCATTTTCGCATGGGCTGTTCACAGAACTGAATATCGTATTGCCCCATTAAAGTCAAAGCAGTGACTGCATCCTCAAAAGACCAACCCTGATTGGCATCGATTCTTAGAATAATGGTATCTCCAATAGCATTTCTTATTTTTTTGATACGTTCTATATCAGTAGCAACATCTTTACCCAATTTCACTTTGATCATATGCACACCTCTTTGCTTAAAGGAAAGAGCAGTTTCAGCCATTGTTTCCGGATCAGCAATACCAATGGTAAGATCACTTTCAATACTTTTTTGCTGACCACCTAAAAACTGATAGAGTGGTTGTTTTGCATGTTTTGCTGAGATATCATACAGTGCTAGATCAAAAGCACTTTTGGCAGTGTAATTGCCGGCTGTAAAAAGGTCTAATTCATGCAAACGCTCATCTATTGATAATGGATCTTTTCCTTTCCAAAGTTTGGCAAAATCTTTTGCCATTTCATAGCAAGTGGCTTGCGTTTCTGCAGCGATCATGGGAAAGGCAGAACATTCACCCACTCCAGTGATACCCTCACTGGTATGTACTCTTATGAAAATATTCTGCGCATAATGCATGGTGCCTGTAGCGATCGTAAAGGGCACCATGGGAATAGAATACTTATAAATCTCTGTTTCTGTAATGGTCATTTGCGAATTTCTGAAATTATCGCAAATACTTTTCACATTTCTTCCAATAAGCGAAGAAAGAAGGATAGTATCCTGTTACTTCAGGAAACATCCATTTTCTGGGTTCTTGAATTCCTTTATAATGTTGGGTGATTGGGTGTTCTTTGTAATAAATTGTGGCGTTAGAAAATTTTTCTTGTAATGATTGAAATGATCCTGTAAATAATTTGATATGAGGGATGTTTTGTTTCGCCAAATCGATGATAAATGATAATACTTTTTCGCTGACAGGATATTTCTCAAAATGAGTAGGTTCTAATAAAAGAATTCTTTGTCCGGGCTCTCCCTGATGCCATTCAGGGTCCAGTTGATAACCATTGTAAACAAAGACATTCTTTTCATGCTCATCGATCCGATCAGATTCAGGCAAAACGGTTGCTAAGGATAGTGTATTTTTTTCTTTTAGTATTTCCGGGACTTCTAAATCTTCAAAAGCATCATATGGTACAGAAAGAAAACTGTTCATTTGATTGGTTCCTGTATACTTGTTGATATTTTCTTGATTTGCCACATATTTTTTACTGCTAAAACTTCCCGCTACCCATTGCCAGCTTAAAGCGTTACTGGCAAGATCTCCATCCAATAAATGATAGTACATCCATTGTGATGGTAATCGCCAATGTGCTTTTCCAATATTACAACTCAGCATGGAAGTATACATACGAAGATGGTTGTGCATGTATCCGGTTGCATATAAAGTTTCAATACCCTTGTCTATTGCTTGTATTCCTGTTGCAGCTTTTAAAACAGCAACAGGCATTTGAAAATGATTGACTTGAGGCTGCTCTTGTTTAAGATCTGAAAAGATAAGATCGCCTTTAGCTTGCCATACACGTTGATAATATTCTCGCCAAGCCAGTTCCTGTAATAGTTTTTCTGATTGATAGGCAGTGTGTCGTTCTAATATGGATGATTGAATTTGCGATAAAGAAATGACACCTCTTGATAAATAAGGAGACAGTCTTGTAACAGCCCCCGTTAAGAAATTTCTTGTCTTGGCGTAAGCTATGGGATTGATTGCTGCAATATGGTTTTGAATAACTGATAATTCTGTAGGGAATGTTTGATTACTCATATTCTAATCAGTTTATGCGCTCTAAGGGTGTCTAGTGTCAATGGGTCTCCTTCATTGAGATTTTTATATTGTACTACATTACACAGAAATCCGGTATGATCGCCACCGGGAAAACTGCTGATAGTGCTCAATAATATGACTGCTAAAGCATCTTTTAAAACAGGAAATCCATTCCATTCTGTGATGAGTTTTCTTTTTTCTAATCGCTCTATCTTATTGAATTGATGTCCCGATTTTTTACCTAATAAATCTACCAGTCGGTATTGTTTTTCGGATAGCAGTTGTAGAACAAACTCCTTATGACCTACAACATTCTCCAATGTCTTAGTGCCTTCATAAATACCACAAACAAAACGTTTTGGGTTCATGCTGATCTGGTTGGCGTAAGTAATGATATGCATATTGAAATTCCCTTTCCCATCCTTGCTAGAGATGGAATAAACAGGAAGATTCACTCGATTCCAGGGTCTTTTTGGCATACATGATTTTTTGAGTAGTGATTAAGCAAGAGAAGCCAGAAATATTTCAGCTGTTTTCAAATGTTCCTGCTTTTTTTCTTCTTTCATTTTATCAAAAGTTTTAACGAGCATTCCCAGCCTGGGATTTTGTAAAAAAAAATCTCGATGCACATGCATGAAACGCCAGAACAATCCATCCCATACTTGTTGCCAATTTCCTTTTTCATAGTTGCTCATTTTCATGATGTAGTTACTGCCACTGATATAAGGCTTGGTAGTCATGAGTCCGCCATCAGCAAATTGCGTCATACCATATACATTCGGAACCATCACCCAATCATAGGAATCAATAAAGAGCTCCATAAACCAGCGATATACTTCATCGGGATCAAACTCGCAGAGTAACATAAAATTTCCCAAGATCATCAAACGTTCAATATGATGGGCATAACCACTTTTTAATACTTTCTTGATGACGTCATCAACAGGTACTATGCCGGTAGTTCCTGTCCAAAATGATGCAGGTATTTTTCTTGTAAAACCCCAGTAGTTACGAGTTCTTTGTTTCACATTCTCACGTTGATACACGGCCCTAATGAACTCCCGCCATCCAAGTACCTGTCTGATAAATCCTTCCAAAGAATTTAGAGGGATGTCTTGTTGACTACCGGTTTCCAAAGCAGACTCGATGATGGTATTCGGATCCAGTAAGCCAATATTCAACATTGGGGTAAGAACGCTATGATGTAAAATAGAAGCACCTTTCACCATGGCATCTTCATAAGGGCCAAACAATGCAAATCTATCTTTAAAAAAAGCCTGTAGCCATTGTTGTGCTTCGGAATGTGTAACAGGATAAAAGTGAGGCGAATCACCAAAAGGGTTTCCTGCATTACCCGGATTATTCGGGTAATGTTTTTGAATATAATGGATGGCTTCTTCTACGTATGGATTGATAGAGGGAAATGGGTGATAGGGTTCCGGTGTATTCTTGGGATATTTTTCTCGGTTATCTGTGTCAAAAGTCCATTTACCACCGAGGGCTTGTCCTTGATCTGTTAGCAGTATATTTCTTTGTTTTCTTTGATGGATATAAAAATCAGTCTGGAAATAGCTTTTCTTACCGACAAAATATTCATTGATTGCTTCTGGGGTATTAATGAAGTTGGGATTGTGATAAAGGAACAATTCAATATCATTTTTTTCACAAGCGTGTTGTATTCGTTTCAGCAACCACTCATCTGTTGGGTCTGTAACATGTATGGTACGGATGCCTTTTTGTGCCAGTACAGGAATGCATTGACGGATATCGGCATTGGGGTCGGTTGCAGAAATATAAGATACTGTAAATCCTTTTTTGATTAACACTTCGGCATATGCTTTCATTGAAGCCCGATGTAAAATGAGTTTTTGTTGATGGAATGAATATTGGTTGAAAAAAAGAAATTCCTCTATGAGGTACACTTCTCTTCTTGTAGCAAGTGCTTTGTTTTTTTCGAATAATTGATGTGGAAACAGCAGTGATATTTCGGCATTCATACTGGTATCCAAAACAAAATGAGCCGCTTATTGTTTATAAACCCATAAATTCTTGTTATGGAATCACTGAAAGGCAAAAAAGTATTGTTGATAGGCGCCTCAGGAGGCATTGGTATGCGATTGGCCAAATTACTGACCGGCTCAGGTGCTATCGTATTCATAACAGGAAGAAACCGGGAAAAATTAGCGGTAGCCGGTGAGCAGGCGGGTATTCCTTCGAACAGACAATTTCAGATGGATTTAACTCATGAAGCAGCTGTCTATGATACCATTGGTGTCATTCAACAAGATGGTCCGATAGATATCCTGATCAATGCGGCAGGAATCGGTATTATTAAGTCGATGGATACACTAACCACTGAGGATTTTATCAACACTCTTCAGGTGAACTTAATTGGCAGTTTTTGGGTAACCAAGGCTGTTTTGGCGGCTATGAAAGAAGCGAAAAAAGGGTTGATCATTCATATTCCCGGGGTATTGGGAAAAGTCCCTATGGCCGGTGCTGCCGCCTATAGTGCCAGTAAATATGGACTTGTGGGGATGATGCAAAGTATTCGTGAGGAGCTGAAAAGGACAGAAATACGTATCACCAATTTATTTTTAGGAGGTGTGGATAGTCCTTTCTGGGATACCATTGATCTTCGGGTTCAACGTGATAAGATGGTAGTAGCCGAAGAGGCAGCCAAAGCCATATGGTTCCTTTGTCAGCAGCCGGCCAGTGGAGTAGTTAGCGAAATGGTATTACAGCCGTTCAACCATCAGGCTATTTAATCGTCAGTTCTTCTTTTGCTGTATAAAATCTTTTTTTTAAACGTTACAGCACCGATATTCGCAGTACGAACGAATGTTAGCAATGAATATCTCTTTTGACAATACCGAGAATGCTTTCGAATACAAATCGAACAAGGAACTGAAAAGTGCAAAATTCCTATTCAGTACCATGGGTTATCCCTGGTTTGTACAATTGGGTACGCGGCTAACACCCTTTATCATGAAAACAGGATTGCCCGTACATGGTATCATCCGTAAAACAATTTTCAAACAATTTGTAGGTGGAGAAACACTGGAAGAAACAGCAGGTGTGGGAGCTGTATTGGGAAAATATGGTGTTCAGGTGATTTTAGATTATGGGGTGGAAGGAAAAGAAGGAGAAGACAGTTTCGATCATGCCACTGAAGAATTTATTCGCGTCATCAATTATGCTGCTACGCAAACCAATATTCCATTTATCAGTATAAAAGTTACCGGACTCGCTCGTTTCGCTTTATTACAAACACTCAATGAAGCTCCTCGTTTACGCAGTGGTATTCATGATCATGAAGCCGAAATTGATGAATGGGACAGGGTTCGGGAACGTATGTATGCCATTTGTGAGATTGCATCTGAAAAAAATATCGGTGTATTGGTAGATGCGGAAGAGAGTTGGATACAAGATCCAATCGATAGACTTACCATGGAAATGATGGAGATCTTTAATAAGGGAAAAGTAGTGGTGTATAATACCATTCAATTGTATCGTCACGATCGTTTACATTTCCTGAAACTTTCTCATCAGATCGCACAACAAAAAGGGTTTAAGCTGGGGGTTAAGTTGGTTCGTGGTGCCTATATGGAAAAAGAACGGGCAAGAGCCAAAGAAATGGGTTATCCTTCTCCTATACAACCCGATAAAGAAGCTTCAGATAAAGATTATGATTTGGCAGTACGTTACTGTATTGATCATTTAGATCAAATTGCTGTAATTATTGCTTCACATAATGAAGCTAGTAACTTATTGACGGCTGAATTATTGGATCAAAAAAATATACCACATAACCATCCACATATACATTTTTCTCAGTTATATGGGATGAGCGATAATATCACATTTAACCTTGCCAAAGAGGGGTTTAGTGTGAGCAAATACCTGCCTTTTGGTCCTATTAGAGATGTTATTCCCTATTTGATGCGTCGTGCACAGGAAAATAGTAGTGTTAGTGGACAAACAGGTCGCGAATTGTCATTGATAAAAAGAGAGTTGGCACGCAGAAAATCAGCGTAGAATTCACAGCTTCTCAACATTCCTAATTTTACCGGATATCGTAGTCTGCCATGACGTATTTTGCGCTCATGCAGCAATATCATCAATTACTCCAGCATATTCTTGATCATGGTACCCAAAAAACCGATCGAACCGGAACAGGTACGATCAGTTGTTTTGGTTATCAAATGAGATTTGATTTACAAAAAGGGTTTCCGTTGGTCACCACCAAAAAACTGCACCTAAAAAGTATCATTTATGAATTGCTTTGGTTCTTACAAGGAGACACTAATATCAAATACCTGAATGATCATGGTGTGAGTATTTGGAATGAGTGGGCTGATGAGAAAGGAGAGTTAGGACCTGTGTATGGAAAACAATGGCGAAGCTGGGAGGGAGCTGATGGAAAAGTTACTGATCAGATTTCAGATCTGATTCAACAAATCAAAAAAAATCCGGACAGCAGAAGATTGATCATCAGTGCGTGGAATGTAGCGGATCTTCCTAAGATGGCTTTAATGCCTTGTCATACTTTATTTCAGTTTTATGTAGCGGATGGCAAACTGAGTTGTCAGTTATACCAGCGTAGTGCGGATGTATTTTTAGGTGTACCATTCAATATTGCATCTTATGCATTGCTTACTATGATGATTGCACAGGTTTGTGATTTACAATATGGTGATTTTGTTCACAGTTTTGGTGATGCCCATTTGTACAACAATCACATCGAACAAGCCAAGTTACAATTGAGCAGAACTCCCTATGATTTACCTACCATGAAGTTGAACCCATCCGTGAAAGATATTTTCAGTTTCCAATTTGAAGACTTTACATTGGAAAATTACCAGTGTCACCCGCATATTAAAGCACCGGTAGCGGTCTAGAAAAAAGAGAAATATTGAATAATAAATAAAAAATAAAGAAGGCAATTAAATAAACGGTAGTGTCAATCTGATATCTGCCATCCACCATAAAAGGTACTATCTTTAATCATGATCGTTTCTATCATTGTTGCAGCTGCTACCAATCATGGGATTGGTAAGAACAACCAATTGTTGTGGCATTTACCGAAGGATCTTCAGTTCTTTAAAAAGATCACTTGGGGGATGCCTGTGGTGATGGGTAGAAAAACTTTTGAGTCATTATCAGGTAAGCCATTACCCGGTCGTTTGAACATTGTGATTACAAGACAAAGAGATTGGAAACCCGAAGGGATCGTAGTAGTACATTCTTTGAAGGATGCTTTATTTGTTGCCCAATCGGCTGATTATAAGGAAGTTTTTGTAGTCGGTGGTGGTGAGATTTACAAAGAAGCTTTACCCATGGCACATAAAGTATACCTTACCAGGGTTCAAGCTGAGCCTGAAGCGGATACTTTTTTTCCGGAACTATCTGCAGATTGGCAATTGGTATTTGATGAACCTTATCCTGCAGACGCTAAACATGCATTTGCTTTTACCTTTCAACGCTGGGAGCGATCTTAAAATTGAACAGCATGGCTTTCATTGAAATTGCATTTGCTGTTACTGCACCCTTTTTGATCTTGTTGTCTTGGTGGAAACAATTTCCTTATCATGCTTATGCAAAAGCACTGCTCGCTGCAACTTGTCTCATCACCATTGGGTATGCTGTTTTTTTAGTGCAGCAACTGATAGATATGGCACAATTAGCGCAAGAACTCATCAAACAATCAGGAATCAAAATGGAGGATCTGCCACCGGTAGAACCGGATGCATTTTTTTATCGATTGATGAGTATGATTATTCTGCCTTGGTTATTTCTCATTCGTAAGTGTAGAAATACACCTTGGTTGGCCATTATTCTCTTAGTAGTAATTTTCTCCGGAGGTACAGGATCATGGAACAATTATAATTTACTTTTTAAAGTGCTGCATTATCTATGTCTTCTTTGTGCTGTTTATGCCTTACTTTGGTTGCTTAAGGAACTGCCTTTTCAAAAAAGGAGGAAGAAGAGATTCCATAAAATTTCCTGATCTATGTATTCACCTATTCAACGGGCAAGTAAATATCTGTATTACTATATAACAGCCAAAAATGGTAAAGGTCATGGTGTACATTCTCCTTTTGTGTTTGATTTCATTCAGCATGTTTTAAATGATGATCGATATTTTTATGCGTATCAGCCCATTGAGAACGTTAGAAAGTTGATGCTGAATGATACTCGAGTTTTATCTGTGGAAGATTTTGCTACAGGATCAAGAACTGGTGTAACCAATCAAAGAACTGTTTCTTACTTTGCAAAGTCTGCATTGAAGTCTGTTAAATTCGGACAATTATTATTCAGGATCATCGATCATTATGCACCCGAATATTTACTTGAATTGGGCACTTCTTTAGGAATTACGAGTGCGTATTTAGCCATGGCCAATCCTTCGGCAACATTAACAACTATGGAAGGGTCTACTGCTATTGCTGCTGTTGCAAAAGAGAATTTTCAAAAACTGGGCATAAAAAATATTCGCCTCATTGAGGGTGATTTTGATCATACATTACCAGCGTGGCTTGAAAATAAACCTATCATTGATTTTGCATTGATAGATATAAATCTCCGGTACGCGTCTACCATCCATTATTTTTACCAGTTACTTGACCATACGCATGAATATAGTATGCTCATTTTTGATCATATTCATGGGAGTGCTGAAATGGAAAAAGCATGGGATGAGATTCAGCAACATCCGGTCGTAACCTTAACAATCGATCTATTCTTTATTGGAATTGTTTTCTTTCGTAAAGAGTTCAAAGTAAAACAGCATCTGGCGATCCGTTTTTAAAAGCAGCTATCTTTTAGACGAAACGGTCTCACAAATTGAGGTATGGAAATCCTCGTTTGCCACTAATTAAAAAATAGCTTAAATTGAAACATGATTCTTGGTATACTCAATGAAACAAATGATAAACGGGTATCACTCTTACCTGAACAAGCAGAAGTGCTAACAAAGCAAGCAATTACTGTATGGACGGAATTGGGTGCCGGAATACAAGCTTTTGCTGATGACAATAACTATGTGGCTAAAAATGCTTCGCTGAAAGCAAGAGCAGAAATTTTACAACAAGCCGATCTAATTCTGACGATTCATCCGCTTTCTTCAGAAGAAATCATGCAGCTAAAATCAGGTGCTATTCTGGTAGGTGTATTTCAACCCTTATTTCATGTGGCACTAATGAAGCAACTGGCTTCGAAAATGATCACTGTCTTTAGTCTCGACATGATACCTCGAACTACCCGTGCACAGAGCATGGATGTGTTGAGTAGTCAGGCCAATATTGCAGGATATCGGGCAGTATTACTAGCTGCAACACTTTCCCCTCGATATTTTCCCATGTTCATGACGGCTGCCGGAAGTATTCCTCCGGCAAAGGTTTTAATCATTGGGGCAGGCGTGGCAGGATTGCAAGCCATAGCTACCGCAAGAAGACTCGGGGCAGTGGTGGAAGTATCTGATACAAGACCTGCTGTGAAAGAAGAAGTAATGAGTTTAGGCGCTAAATTCATAGAGATAGAAGGCGCTGCAGATGCTTCTAAAGCCGGCGGTTATGCCGTTGAACAATCTGAGGAATATAAACAAAGACAACAGGAAAGATTAGCGGCATCCGTTGCTAAGTCTGACATCATCATAACTACTGCACAGATACCCGGGGAAAAAGCGCCACTACTCATCAATGAAACCATGTTGAATAGTATGAGACCCGGAAGTGTAGTCATTGATTTAGCTGCTGCAACCGGAGGTAATGTATTTGCTACCCAAAACAATGCAACCATTATGCACAATGGTATTACTATCATGGGTAATAGTAATTTGGCAGCGGATATGCCATGGGATGCCAGTAAACTGTATGGAAAAAATGTGTTGAATTTCTTACAACTCATCATTACCAAAGAAGGGAATATAACATTGAATTTTGAAGATGATATTGTGAAAGGATGTTGTATTACACATGCCGGGAGTATAGTGAATGAGCGAGTGATGAGTAGTGAATAGTCGGTAGTGAATAGTGAGTAAGTTTTTTGATTGTCTATACCACTCACTATTCACTACTGACTACTCACAACAGACTCAACAACCGTTAAAAATGAAATTATAATCATGGAAACAATATTAAACTGGATACAATCTCACATCGATATTATTTACATCGTGATATTATCTGTGTTTTTGGGTATTGAGGTAATCGGAAGAGTACCCAGTGTTCTTCATACACCTTTAATGAGTGGTGCCAATGCAATACACGGAGTAGTGATTATTGGGGCCATTATTGTAATGGGAAAAGTAGAGCCAGGTAATTATGTTGCATTGATCATTGGATTTTTAGCAGTTGTCTTAGGTACATTGAATGTGGTAGGAGGTTTTGTGGTGACAGACCGAATGTTAGAAATGTTTAAAAAGAAAAAATAATACTGTTCTTAAAACAGTACGAAAATAGATGCCATGGAATTAAGTCTGCTTACAGTTTGTTACCTCATTGGATCTCTGACCTTTATCATTGGTCTAAAAATGTTGTCACATCCCGATTCTGCAAGAAAGGGAAATCTCGTAGCGGCAGTTGGTATGACCATTGCCATTTTCGGAACCATCTTTTTGTATGAGGAAGAAGGAAAAAAATTGGGTAATTACAGCTGGATTTTCGGCGGTCTTTTTTTGGGAACCATTATTGGCGTTTTGGCAGCCAAAAAAGTGAAAATGACTGCTATGCCGGAAATGGTGAGTCTATTTAATGGGATGGGTGGAGCTTGTGCAGCTTTGATATCAGTAAACGAGTTTGGACATATCTCTGATATGTTCGCAGTTCCAGTAATAGATACTCCGGGATGGCATACAACCGTTATACCCCTTAGCATGGCTGGTACTTTAATCACAATCTTTCTGGGTTTGATTATTGGTGCAGTTTCTTTCGCCGGAAGTATGATTGCTTGGGGCAAGCTCAATGGAAAAATAAAAGACTTCGCATTTCCCGGACAGCAAATTTTTAACCTGGTACTATTAGCAGCTACATTGATAACAGCAGGTTATTTGGTCTTTAACTTGCATCCCAATAATACTTTTCTGTTTTATGTGATTGCTGCAGCTGCATTGATCTATGGAATACTATTTGTACTGCCTATTGGTGGTGCTGATATGCCTGTTGTGATCTCTTTATTGAATTCTTTCACAGGTGTAGCTGCTGCTTGTGGGGGCTTTTTATATGATAATCAAGTAATGCTTACCGGTGGCATCCTTGTTGGTGCAGCCGGTACCTTATTGACGATCCTGATGTGTAAAGCCATGAACAGGAGTCTGACCAATGTATTGATCGGTTCATTTGGTGGATCTGCATCAGGAGCCGGTACTGCCAAAGGTCCTCAAGGTAATTACAAAGAAATATCATTGTCTGACGCCGCTGTGTGCATGTGTTATGCCAACAAAGTCATCATAGTGCCCGGTTATGGATTGGCAGTTGCACAGGCGCAGCACGTTTGTCATGAGTTAGAGAAATTATTGGAAGAAAAAGGAGTAAATGTCAGTTATGCCATTCACCCGGTGGCCGGCCGTATGCCCGGACACATGAACGTTTTATTGGCTGAAGCAGATGTGAGTTATGATAAACTACAAGAAATGGAACAAGCCAATGACGAATTTAAAACGACCGATGTGGTACTGATATTGGGAGCCAATGATGTAGTGAACCCTGCTGCTAAGACAGACCCGGCTTCACCTATTTATGGTATGCCTATATTAGAAGTGGAACAGGCAAAAACTGTAATCGTCAATAAGCGCAGTATGAAACCCGGCTATGCGGGTATCGAAAATGAATTATTCTTTCAGCCTAAAACCTCTATGTTATTTGGTGATGCCAAAGCAGCATTGCAAAAACTGGTTGCTGAGATAAAGTCATTGTAAGGATTTATGATGGCTTGCTTACTTTTGCAACATGACTTTACCGCCTGATTTGATTCAATCGCTTCAATCTGTCAAAGGATTTCGGGAATCTTCTTTCAAGGGGGTTCATGAATCCGGCGAGCAGGTAACAGCTATTCGGTTGAATCCGGCAAAGAAATCATCTACAAGTCATTCTTTTATAGGCCAACCTATTCCTTGGTGTCCTTTAGGCATTTACCTGGATGAACGACCATCCTTCACATTAGATCCCTCTTTTCATGCAGGGGCTTATTATGTTCAGGATGCAAGTAGCATGTTTTTATGGGAAGTAATTGCTCAATCGGTGCCGGATCCTCAAAATAAAAAAGTGTTAGACCTTTGTGCTGCACCGGGTGGAAAGTCTACTTTACTTGCTTCTTATTTTAGAGATGGATTATTGGTAAGTAATGAAGTCATTAAATCGAGAGCCAGTATTTTGGTCGAAAACTTAACCAAATGGGGGAATAGTAATGTTATAGTTACGAATAATGATCCTGCTCATTTTACTCAAGCTGGAATCACATTTGATGTAATTGTGGTAGATGCACCTTGTAGTGGTAGTGGGTTGTTTCGAAAAGATCCGGATGCCATTGCAGAGTGGAGTTTAGATCATGTGCAACATTGTAGTCTGCGTCAACAAAGAATATTGAATGATATCATTCCATCATTAAATGAAAATGGTTTACTGATTTATGCAACTTGCTCTTATTCTCAAGAAGAGGATGAAATGATTGTAGATTGGTTAATGTCTTCCGGAGAATTTGAAGCATTAGCTGTTAATATTCCCAAAGACTGGAATATTGTTGAAACTTTTTCAGAAAAAAACAATGCGCCATGTTATCGTTTTTATCCGGATCAACTCAAAGGAGAAGGTTTTTTCATCGCTGCTTTTAGAAAGAAAAGTCCTGCCACTGCGGTTGGTAAAGGCAAATCTGCATCATTGAAATTGCCACAAAAGCAAGAACTCGAACAAGTACGGGCTTTCTTATCGATTGCAGAAAGTTTTTTTGTTTTTAAACAGGGCGATCAGTTTCGATTCATTGATGAGAAGTGGCATCATGATCTCCAACAATTAGCAAGTAATTTATACATACGTAAAGCCGGTGTAGGAGTAGGTGAACTCAAAGGAAAAGATATGATTCCTGCACATGAGTTGACCATGAGTACGCTGCCTTTGCATCATTTTAATCAGGTATCTGTAAATACAGAAGAAGCACTTAAATATTTAAGAAGACAAGACCTTTACCTCGACTCTTCAAAAGGGTGGAATCTGGTCATGTATGAAAGTTTGCCATTGGGTTGGATCAAATCACTTCCCAATCGCATCAATAACTACTATCCACAAGAGTGGCGTATTTTAAAACAATAATCAACATTGATTAATACGACTTTCAATGACTTGTAAAGCCTTAAATCCTTACATTTGCCACTCTTTGTACATGCAAATGGCTATGAAAAAAGGATTCATTTTTATTGGAATGCTGTTGTTATGCTTTTGTGTAATTGCACAGCAGAAACTGGTATTGAAAGGGAAGTCCAACGCTATGTATATCGAACATAAAGTTGGCGAAAAAGAATCCTTGTCATCCATCGGACGCATCTATGGATTAACTGCTTCTCAACTTTCACGTTTTAATGGAAGAAGTCCGTCTTCGGTATTGTCAAAAGGTAGTACACTGAAGATACCTTTAAGCATCGATGATATCTCGCAGAAAACGGGAACACCTGTTTATCATACGGTTGTAAAAGGGGATAATTTTTTTAAGATCAGTCAACGGTATAACAAAGTGCCTGTAAGCCGACTAAAAATTTGGAATAAATTAGGTGCCGCGGGAGTGAAAAATGGACAGGAATTGGTGGTAGGTTATATCAAAACAAACAGCGATCAGCCATCTCTCGTATCAACACAAAAAGAAACAGTAACGGAAAGAGTAGTTAAGACTCCTGTTGTAACAGATATGGCAACAAAATCACAAGTATCTGAGCAATCCAAAACAGTTCTTATAAAAGAAAAGGAAGCGCAGCCTGTTTTTCATAAAGACCTTGATGAAAAAAATAATACTTCGTCCGTTAATAATGCCTCACTATCTGATGAAGGTTTTTTTGCTTCTCTTTATGATAGAGATGATCTGACATTGGTACAACAGTATCGTTCTGGTGATGCAGCTACTTTTAAAACCATTAGTGGGTGGACAGACAGAAAATATTATGTATTGATCAATGATATCAAACCCGGTACGATTGTTCGGATTACGGCATCCAATAATAAAAGTATTTGTGCTAGGGTTCTTTCACAATTGCCGGTTACTAAGGGTGATGAAGGGTTACTATTACGTATGAATAATGCAGCAGCATCGGCATTGGGCATCAAAGATGAAAAGTTTACTGTTACACTTACTTTTTTTGAATAAATGATGTTGGTATGAAAGATTTCTTACTTAAGTTTTGTTGCTTTTTTATGTGGGTATTACTATTTGCTTGTGAAAGTAATGGACAGGGTAATCTGAGTATATCCGTTGCTGAATTTGAAGCAAAATTCAATTCCAATAATTATCAGATACTCGATGTGAGAACTGCCGGAGAATTTAAAGCAGGTTATTTGAAAGGAGCTCTTCAGGCAGATTGGCTCAATAAAAAGGAATTCGAGGAGCGTACTCAATACTTGAATCCACAGAAACCTTTGTTAGTGTATTGTGCTTCAGGAGTAAGAAGTGAACAGGCTGCGAAATGGTTATTAAAAAAAGGATTCAAAGAAGTCTATAATTTGAAAGGTGGAACATCGGCATGGCAAGTGTCTGGAAAAAAACTAGAGGCTTCTCAAGCAGTAACTCAGTTAAGTATAAGTGAATTTGAGAAAAAAATTCAATCAGGTGTTGTATTGATTGATGTAGGAGCAGAATGGTGTCCACCTTGTAAAAAGATGGAACCTGTGATTCATCAACTACAAACTGAGCTTGCAGACAAATTTACATTGGTAAAAGTAGATGGTGGTAATGATATTGAAGTAATGAAACATATCAAAGCTGATGCACTTCCTACTTTTATCATTTACAAGAACGGAAAAGAGGTTTGGAGAGATTTTGGGATTGTTTCAAAGGAAGTTCTACAATCAAAACTTGTGCAGTAATATCTAATGAGGACGATATCCTCTCAGGAAATCATTGATCGACATTCTTTTCTTTCCCTCCAGCTGTAGATCTAACACATGGATATATCCGTCAGCAGTAGCAAATTTTAAAAAGCTTTTACCATCTGTAAATACAGTACCTGCTGTGTGTTGATGTTGTTCATGTTCTGTAGCACTCTTGTATATTTTTAACACCTTTCCATCCAATTTCGTCAAAGCACCTGGAAAAGGGGATAGACCGCGGATCAGGTTATGAATATCTATTGTAGAACGATCCCATTTAATGACACAAGTTTCTGTGAAAATTTTGGGAGCATGTTTTAGTAGGACATTTTCACTTAAAACATCTTGTGGCTTTTCTTTAAGGGAATCATTTTTGAATCCATTGATTGTTTCTAACAGTAGGTCGGCTCCAATAAGTTTCATTCGGTCATGCACTTCGCCTGCTGTCTCATCTTCACCAATGGGAAATGAACGTTGTAAGAGGATATTGCCGGTATCAATTTCATGCTTTAGTTTAAAAGTGGTAACACCGGTTTCTTTTTCACCATTGATCACAGCCCAATTGATAGGTGCAGCACCTCGATACTGTGGTAATAAAGAGCCATGAAGATTAATAGTACCCATTGGAGGCATATTCCATACCACTTCCGGCAACATGCGAAATGCTACTACAATTTGTAAATCGGCTTTTAATTCTTGAAGTGCTTGGATAAAATCAGGATCTTTTAATTTGATCGGTTGCAGTAACCGTAACCCATGCGCAACAGCATACTGTTTCACGGCACTTTCATGCATTTTAAGCCCTCTACCTGCAGGTTTATCAGGAGCAGTAACAACAGCTATAATATCATATCCTCTGTTTACAAGTGCATCAAGTGATGCTACTGCAAATTCAGGTGTACCCATGAAAATGATGCGCATGTGTGAAATGTGATAAGTGAAAGGTGAAAAGTGAAAGGTGAAACAGTATTTTCACCTTTCACTTTTCACTCATTTTTGTTATTCAAAATCTCTATACAGTAAATACTTCTTTCTGATTTTTTTAAACTCGGTAATTTCGGGTGCCCAGCTGTCTCTGATTTCTTTTTCAGTTTTTCCGGCTTTGATTTGATTCATTAATGCATCAGATCCTGCGAGTTTGTTGAAAAAATAATCGGTGGGACGATCACTCTTGGGTTTAATGAAAAAGTTCTCTTTATCAGGGAATAGTTTGTAAGCTTCCAACAGGTATTTCAGCTGGATTTTATTATCAACATTCTTCAATACTTGGTCGTTTGTACCAAATAGATTCCATCCATAACACTGTTTGTCTTTTAGTTTTGGCTCTTTGGCTCCATCGCGACTAATAGGCGTAAACGCGTACATGCTTTTGGGTAAATAAGGATGACCAAAAATTACAAAAGGATGTTCTGTGCCGCGTCCTTCACTCAATACAGTTCCTTCAAAAAAACAAGTGCTGGCATACCAGTAAATAGAAGCCATATCCGGTAAGTTAGGAGAGGGCTTTACAGGTAATGTGTATTTGCTTTTATGATCATAATTTTCATTTTTGATGACTATGAAATGAAAAAGTGTATCGCGTGAATTTTCTGCTCTGCGATAATAGTCATAGCGTTCATTGGCTTTGGGTGATAACCATTTTTCTCCGGCAAGCATCATGGCATATTCTCCAATGGTCATACCATAAACAATAGGTATGGGCTGCATGCCTACAAAACTCTTGTATGCTGTATCCAATACAGGACCATCTACATAAAATCCATTTGGATTTGGACGATCCAATATCATCAATGGTTTACCATGTTCAAATGCTGCATCCATGAACTCTTGTAAGGAAGAGATATAGGTATAAAATCGCGTTCCTACATCTTGAATATCAAAGAGTAAAACATCTACATCCGCTAGGTCTTCGGCACTGGGCTTTCTTTTTTTACCATATAAAGAAATAACGGGGATGTCCAGTTGAGGGTCTGTATAGGTATCTACTTTTTCTCCGGCATCAGCATCTCCTCTGAAACCATGTTCAGGACCAAATACTTTTGCGATCTTAATCCCTAAAGTATATAAACTATCTACCAAATGTTTTTTGCCAATGGTGGCAGTATGATTGGCGAAAATGCCGACCCTCTTCCCTCGAAGAAGGGGTAAATACACTTCTGTACGAAAAGCTGCTGGTGTTACAGGGGTCTCTTCTATTTTTTCTTGCTTGTTTCCAATACCGGATTTAGGCTGGGCAATAGTTGTAGAGGAAAAAGCCAAGACCAGTAAAACATATAAAACTTGCTTCATACAGACATTTTTGAAGCCCGAAAGTTACTGAAAAATACTTGGTGATTCTTGATTCAGAGATTGTACTTTTGCAGTTCGACATGATTTAATTTGAACTTAACTTTTTATTCTGGTCCTCCGATACAGATGTCTTTGATAAGTTCCGTCAATTTTCAACACAACAAAAGAATATGCAACAAGTAAAAAAAGGTGATACTGTAAAAGTACATTATCACGGTAAACTTACCAACGGAACAACTTTTGATTCATCTGCTGGCAGAGAACCCCTTGAGTTTGAAGTAGGAAGTGGCATGGTGATTCCCGGATTTGATGAAGGTGTTACCGGTATGATCATTGGTGATAAAAAAACCATTCATATTCCTGCTGATCAGGCTTATGGACAAAAAGAAGAACACATGATCATGGAATTCCCTCGTGATCGTTTTCCTGCTGATATGGTTCCTGAGGTAGGCATGCAATTGAATATGAGTAATGGATCCGGACAAAATTTTCCGGTAGTCATTACAGAAGTACGTGAAGCGGTGGTGGTATTGGATGCCAATCATCCTTTGGCAGGTGAAGATCTGATCTTTGATTTGGAATTGGTTTCGATCAATGGAGGTAGTTCTCTCATCATCACCCCATAAATGATAGTGGAACGATAATAAAAAAGCTCCGGAAATATTTCCGGAGCTTTTTTATTGTTGTCTTCAGCTTAATTTCTTCTCAACCACCAGCCCAGCCATAAACCTGTAAGCCCCCATCCGGCAACAGCATCAATTAGATTTACCATCAGGTCGCGCGTTTGAAACCAAATGTGATTGGTGTAGGATATATTGAAAAATCCGATCAAACCAATACACAATGAGGCAGAAATTATGGTAGCGAACGACGGACTTCCCATTTGTTTAAATATCCAACATACGATCAGTAGTATTACAATATTGATGGCCAAACCTCTTCCCATATTTAAACCCATGTTCATGTCCATAGACTTGTGGTATGCAATTTGTGCCCAAGGTTTGCCAACAGCAGCATCTGCCATTTTTTGTTGCTCTTCCATACTTGCTCCATCAGGATAGGTAGGCAGGAAGTAAGTGCCATCTTCTGTAAATTGAGTACTGAGATATTGTAAGATGCTATCTTGCTTGGGTGTATACGCTTGTGCAGGTCTATGCAATTCTGCAATTGTCCAAGAAAGAAATTGCCAGAGAAACAGAATAATCGCTCCAACAACGGAGCCGATCAGTGTTTTTTTCATATGGTTGTTTTTGGTTGCATACAAAATAAAAAACAGAATTGGTAATTGCAAGTATCCGTCGATACAGTAACTGATTTCATTATTTTGCAGGATGTTTCATCCATACTCTTTTACCGTAGCAGAACGTTTTATGCGTTACGTTCAAATCGACACACAAAGTGATCCACATAGTAATAGTTTTCCAAGTACAGAGAAACAGAAGATACTTTCCAAGCTGCTTGCTGATGAATTAAAAGCAATGGGTATTGATGCAGTTGAAACTGACGAATATGGATATGTGTACGCCACTATACCCGCTACCACCAATGAAGTTTTACCAGTTATTTGTTTTTGTAGTCATGTTGATACAGCTCCTGATTGTAGTGGAACGAACGTAAAACCCATTCTTCATAAAAATTATCAAGGACAGATAATTGTTTTGCCTGATGATCCTTCGCAGCAAATCAGTACAGAAGCATACCCCTATCTGGAAAAGCAAATCGGAAAAGATATTATTACAGCAAGTGGTTTAACCTTATTAGGAGCTGATGATAAGAGTGGTGTAGCCATTATTATGGATATGGCTCATTATCTCATGCAACATCCTGAACTGCCTCATGGCATCATTAAAATATTATTCACGCCTGATGAAGAAGTGGGAAGGGGTACAGAAAAATTGGACATGCAAAAACTCGGGGCAGACTTTGGTTATACATTGGATGGAGGAGAGCTGGGTACTTATGAAGACGAAACTTTTAGCGCTGATGGAGTGGTCATTACATTTTACGGAATCAGTGCGCATCCGGGTTATGCAAAAGGAAAATTAGTGAATGCATTAAAATTGGCATCTTCATTGCTGACAGCCTTACCCACCACTGAATGGTGTCCTGAAGCAACAGAAAAAAGACAGGGCTTTGTTCATCCGGTTCATATGGATGGTATTGCGGAAAGAGCAACCATAGAGTTTATTATACGTGATTTTAAAACGCAGCAACTCACTGTGTACGAAAATAAGCTGCGTGAAATGTGTGAGCAAATCATCAGACAATATCCCGGAACTTCTTACAGCTTTGAAGTAAAGGAACAGTACCGCAATATGAAAGAAGTACTTGACCGTCACCCACAGGTAAATGAGAGAGCTGAAAAAGCATATCGAGCAGCTGGTTTGGTATTACGAAAAGAACCCATTAGAGGTGGCACTGATGGCAGCAGACTGAGTTTTATAGGATTACCTTGTGCCAATATTTTTACGGGAATGCAGGCCATTCATAGTAAACACGAATGGGTGAGTGTACGCGATATGGAGAAAGCAGTAGAAGTATTGGTAAAGCTGGCTTGTAATATTGAGTAATTATTCAGTGCAACAATTGAAAACAGGGAGAACTTTAATCGATCGATAACAATTTTTAATCGGGTAGTGCGAAGGCTACATAACTATCGCCCGATTTTGTTCCGAGTTTTCCGCCACCACAGGCAATCACCAAAAACTGTTTACCGTTTACCGCATAAATAGAAGGAGTGGCAAATCCGGGCGCAGGAAGGGGATGTTCCCACAATAATTTTCCTGTTCTTTTATGAAACGCACGGATCATTTTATCGCTTGTGGCAGCGATGAAAACAAGTCCACCTGCTGTCACCACTGAGCCACCATAGTTTTCAGTTCCTGTTGCCGGAATGCCTTTGGATTTTAACGCTGGGTATTCTCCCAAAGCTGTTTGCCATACCTGTTCACCGTTGTTGAGGTTAATAGCAGTGAGAGATCCCCAAGGTGGACGAATGGCGGGATAGCCGTCTTTCATAAACTTGTAATAACCTGTAATCGTCCAAGGTAGGTTTCTGAAACTGTCAATGGGCTGTTTGGGTCCACTGTATGGTTTATTTTTTTCTTTTTGCAGTGAGAGAATATATGCAATGATGGCTTTTCGTTCTTGCTCATGTAGTTGCGTAAATGCAGGCATCATTCTTCTACCGGTACGAATCAATGAATCTAAACCATCGTTGGTGTAAGTTTTATCAACATGCAGTATGGATGGATTATTACCTGTTCCTTTTCTGTCGGTGCCATGACAGCTTACACAATACTGTGTGTACAATCTTTGGCCTGCTTTTGCAACTGTTTCTTTTTGTTCCGTTCTTTTAGTCGTAGGCATAAGCGTCATCAACCAGGGCATTTCATTTGCGTTCACATATAAAAAACCTGTTTCAGGATCAAAAGAAGGGCCGCCCCATTCAGCCCCTCCATCCAAACCGGGAAACTGAACTGCTGTTTGTGTACCCGGGGGTATAAACATTTTTCCATAACGATAGGTGGCGAGTTGTTTGCTGATGGCTGCTTTTGAACTGTCTGCCAAATAGGGGTTGATATCAGCTTCGGTAAAACCCTGTCTCACAAAAGGTTTAGGCAGTGTAGGAATAGGTTGTGTAGGCCAAACTTTTTCGCCGGGGATATGGGTTGTGGTATCAACCGGCACTTCATTGATCGGAAAAATGGGTTCACCTGTTTCGCGATTGAAGACGTACACCATTCCATGTTTGGTGGTTTGCGCAACAGCGTCTATTTTTTTTCCGTTGTGCAGAATGTTTACCAGTACCGGGGGAGCGGGAATATCATAATCCCATAAGTCATGGTGTATGAACTGAAAATGCCATTTTCTTTTTCCAGTAGCTGCATCGAGTGCAAGTAGGCAATTCGCAAAAAGGTTGGCGCCTTTTCTCATACCGCCATAAAAATCAAAAGAAGCTGACCCGGTTGGAGCAAACAGGATGCCTCTTTCTTTGTCGAGACTGAATCCACTCCAACTATTAGCTCCTCCAATATTTTTCCATGCATTGGGGTCTTCCCAACTGTCAAAACCATATTCACCCGGTTGAGGAATGGTATGAAATATCCATTTTATTTTTCCTGTTCTCACATCAAAAGCCCTGATATGACCGGGTGCAGCATTAGGACCTTCATCCACTCTTGAACCAAGAATATATAAATCTTTATAAATAATTCCCGGTGAAGTAGCTGCTACATACAGGTCTTTTACATCTCTTCCCAGTCCCTCATGCAGATCAACGCTTCCTTGTTTTCCAAACGATTCAATCAGCTTTCCGGTTTGTGCATGTACAGCGTATAAAGAAGATCCTGCAGTATAAAAAATTCGGGTATCATCTTTATCCTCCCAATAGGTAACACCCCTGTTATTATTTAAAATAAAATGATAGAATTCTTTGTTGCGATTAGCAGAGTCGGGATTGAAACTCCATTTCAGTTTTCCAGTCTTGGCATCCAATGCAATCAACTGCAATTTTGGTGTAGTAGCATAGAGTGTTCCTTGAACGATGATGGGATTACACTGTATCTGAGAAAATTTAGCAGTATCAGCATCTCCTGTATGGTATTCCCAGGCAATCTTTAAATCTGTAACATTGGTGCTGTCTATTTGCGCAAGAGAAGAATATTTAATGGCTTCAGCACTGCCTCCATACACTGTCCAGTCGTCATATGAACGATTGTTACAGGAAATCATTCCCATCACTACTAATATCTTACATAGTATAGAACGCATAAGCGTTGATTGAATGATAAGAGTATTCAGTGTATGAAAGCAGCCTGTTTTCTATTTTATTTATGATTCCAGTATGCGTTCAGTGATCTTACCTGTTGTTTTATGTTTCAGGATTAACTTCTTTGTACCAAAATGCGTCATTTCTTCTTTGATCAGATAATGCTCATCATCATAAGCAACCAAATGACTTTCTTTGGTGAGCCCTGTTTGTCCGCGCCAGATATCGAGTTGCACAGGTTCCCATTGTTTACTCTTAGCTGATTTGTAAGCGGCATCTAATATCGCATTCACCACATAACCATCATAGAAAGTTTCTTTTGGATCAATTCCTTTTTCGATGGCGTTGAACATATCCATGAACATGTGATTGTAGCCCAGTTCATTTAATTCATCGCCCACCGGGAAGAGCCATCCGGTATTGCTCTCTGCTTTCTCTGCAACATAATCAGCACCTTTTCCTGTGGTGAACATATCAAAACCTGTTCTCAAAAAACTATTGATCCAGATAGTGCCTTCACTACCCATCACTTCATCACGGAGATCGAGTCCGCCGCGGAAAGTCCAGCTTACTTCAAATTGTCCGATGGCTCCATTTTCATATTTCACCAAACCAATGGCATGGTCTTCCGCATCAATAGGTTTTACTTGCGTATCAGCCCAACACATGACTTCAACGGGTTTGATATCTTTTCCGATATAACTGCGTGTGATCTCTACGCAATGACAACCCAAGTCAAGAATACATCCGCCTCCCGCTTGTTCAATATCCCAAAACCATTCGCTGTGCGGACCAGGATGTGTTTCTCTGGATTTAGCCCAAAGAATTCTTCCCAAAGCCCCATTTTTCACGCTTTCCATGGCTTTGATGAATTTGGGAGTATACACCAGATCTTCCAGATAACCGTTGAAAATACCGGCTTCTTCCACTGCCAATAACATTCTTTTGGCTTCTGCCGCATTTCTACCCAATGGCTTGGTGGTGATCACTGCTTTTTTATGTTTACAACATAATAGCACGGCAGCTTCATGTAAATTATTGGGAAGTGCAATACATACTACTTCTACATCAGGATGTGCAATGGATTCTTCCATGTTGGTAGTCCAATGATCGCAATGATAATCGTCAGCAAATTTTTTAGCACTTTCTTCTCTGCGTGAATAGATACTTACAATTTTATCACGACTTCTGTATCCTTGTAATGAATCGGCATAAAATCGGCCAATAAAGCCGGAGCCAAGCATGGCAATTTTTTTCATAGTGAGCGGTTGAGAGATGTGAATTGTGAATGGTCAATTGTGAATGGTCAATTGTGAATAGAACAAGCCTCATTCATAATTCACAATTGACCATTCACCAACTAAGCCGTTTTCTTTTCTTTAAAGAACAAAATAAAATAAATCAATACGCCCATGGCAATGTAGGCGGGTACGAACCAGATGTTGAGCCAGTTATGGGTTTCACCTGTTTTGTACATGTCAACGATATAACCACTGAACCAGGTTCCGATGAACATACCAACACCATAAGTGGCAAATGTAAAAAGACCTTGTGCGGCATTTTTAATTTTGGCGCCTGCTTTTTTCTCGGTATACATATATCCGGTTACAAAGAAGAAATCATAACAGATACCATGTAATACGATTCCCGCATACAACATCCAGGTATTGTTTCCGGTATCACCATAGGCAAAGAAAACATAACGGAGGATCCATGCAGTCATACCCAGTAGGATCATATTCTTCACGCCAATTCTATTGAAAAGGAATGGGATGGCGAGAATGAATACGGCTTCAGATACTTGTCCTAAAGTCATTTTACTGGCTGCATTTTCAAAATTCAATTCATTCAGGAATGGATTGGCAAAGCCATAGTAAAATGAAAGTGGAATACAAACAAGAATAGCAGCGATAAAAAATATGAGATAAGGTCTTTCTTTGAATAATACAAATGCTTCCGTTCCCAAAGCCTTAGATGCAGAGCCATCTGCACCATTCGGAGGCGTGTTGGGCAATACAAAACTCAATAAGCCCAATCCTATAGAAACAGCTGCTGCCATATGAAACGTAGAAGCGGTTTTTTCGATACCCAGTTGTCCGATTAAAACGCCGGCAACAATCCAACCCAATGTTCCGAAAACGCGAATCCAGGGAAACTGTTTTCCGGGATCGGTCATTTGGGAGAAGGCAACACTATTGCTTAGTGCAATGGTAGGCATATATAAAAGTGAATAACCAAGGATCACCCAATAGAAGGTACTGCTATCTGTGATTTGGGTAGCTAGGAAAAGAAGTGCTCCACCGATCAGGTGTAATACGCCCATGATTTTCTGTGCGGCAAAAAAACGATCGGCGATCATACCCACAAAAAAAGGAGAGATCATAGTGGCAATGGCGAGGGCACTGTATGCAGCACCAATTTCAACCCCTGTTGATTGTAAATGTTCGCCCATATAAGTTCCCATGGTAACATACCAGGCGCCCCAAATGAAGTATTGAAAGAACATCATGGAGGCAAGTAGTGATCCTGTTTTGGTATTCATATTGCTTTGTTTTGGTTGGTTTCGTTAGATTTAAGGTCAATAGGAAGTGATGAATTTACAGATTATTCAGTTTCTATGGGCGAAACAATCAAATTTTTAAAAGAGTTACTGCTTCATGGAGTCATTGGTAAACACAATAAGAGCGATGATCGCGATATCAGACAAGGAACTGGAGTATTTCCTGAGTCACTGTCTTGAGAAACGCTTTAAAAAAAATGAAATACTCAGTAAGCCCCTCATTACACCCAATGAAATATTTTTTATTCAAAAGGGCATGATTCGCGTATTGATTACAGATGAAGAAGGGGTAGAACATACCATCCATTTTGCACAGGAGAATCAGTTCATTGCAGATTACTCCGCTTTTATGCTGAAAAGACCCTCTGTTTACTCCTTGCAGACTTTGGAAGATACTTTCGTCATTGTAATGCCTAAGTCGATTATTGAATGGGGGTATCAGGAATTACAAGAAGGAGATAAACTTGGAAGATTAATCGCTGAGTATTACTTTATCTACCAGGATACCCCGATCAAAAACATGTTTGCATTGACCCCTAAAGAGCGGTATGATTCCATAACAGAGGTTTTCCCGAATATCCATAACAGGGTTCCCCAACACATGATCGCTTCTTATTGGGGCATCACACCGGTGCATTTGAGTCGCTTAAAAAATCAGCGCAAGTAAAAATCTAAACATTTGTTATCGTTTCTTCACTGATCCTTGAATCATTTTTGCTGTATTAAATCTACAGTATGATTCACTTTTTAGTAGTGACCGCCCATCTGTTGTTGTTTTATCCTTCCAAGCAATCGTCATCCATTGTCATTGTTGAAGTAAAGGGTATCTCAGTATCCAAGGGAGGAGAGTTATCGGCAGTACTCTTTCTGGAAGCCAATTTCCCCAAACCGCGTAAACAATTGATCGGTACAGCTGTACGCGTGAATGCCGAGCAGATGAGTATTGTATTCAAAGACGTACCACCCGGAAAATATGGAGTCGTTGCTTTTCAGGATATGGATGCCAACAAAGACCTGAAAAAGAATTTACTGGGATTTACCCAAGACCCGATCGGTTTTTACAATGATGAGCGCATCCAAAATAGGCCGCCTGCTTTTTCTGATGCGGCTATCACTGTTGAGGCCGGTAAAACCATTACGATTCAAATCATACTTCGTTAATAGTTAAAATAAGCTGTTATGTTATTCTCACCCAAAGAAAAAAAACGATTGTATCATCAATATGGTCCAACTGCATTGGTGACGGGAGCCTCATCCGGTATTGGAAAAGAATTGGCGGAGAAACTGGCTTCTGCAGGTTTTGATCTGGTCATTGTAGCAAGGGATGAGAAAAAATTAAAAGAAGTAAGGGATACCGTTCAGGTAAAATACAATGTTCAGGTAGAAGTTATTCCTATTGATTTATCGGTAGAAGGAAATACAGATCTTTTGATTCAGCAAATTCAATATAAAGAGGTGGGCTTATTGGTGTTGGCTGCGGGGTATGGAACTTTCGGACTATTACAGCATTCCTCACTGCATACAGAAATCAATATGCTGCGACTTAATTGCGAATCTGTTTTGATATTGTCGCATTATTATGCGCAAAGGTTTTCACAGCAAAAAAGAGGTGGTATGATATTCCTGAGTTCAATGGTAGCTTTTCAGGGGGTACCATATGCGGCTCATTATGCTGCAACAAAAGCCTATGTTCAATCCTTGGCAGAAGCATTATCAGAAGAACTACAACCCTTTAACGTTGCTGTATTGGCAGCGGCACCCGGACCCGTATCAAGTGGATTTGCCAGTCGAGCCCATATGAACATGGGTAAAGCATTAACACCGGAAGAAGTTGGCGTACCCATTTTAAAGGCGTTGGGAAAACAAGTAACTGTGCTACCGGGTTGGTTAACGAAATTATTGGTGTACTCTCTGATGACTTTACCTCGCTGGGGAAAGATCAAAGTGATGAAAAAAGTGATGTCGGGAATGGCAATACAAAAATGAATTAGGGTGTATTGAAGAAATCAATCTCTTTATTGTATTTGCCTGTATTGGCAACAGACCATTCGTAAATGCTGGCCAATCTTTTCCATTCACCTTCGATTTTTTCATAGATCCAAAACGCACCTTCTTTTGAGAAGATATTACTCTTGCCTAAATAGAAAAAGCAGAGTGTATTGTTTCTTAAAAAAATGGGAGATGAAAAATGATGTACTTCCATGCAAATCTTCTGTTGCGGTTTTAATTTGCTTTGATCTGTTTTGGAAAGAATTGGGTCTACCTTTTCTAAAGGGATCATGTAGGCAAAAGGGAACATTTTTGCCGGCCATTTCATGTTTTTAATCAAATCCAGCTGCGCAACAATATATCTCCGTTCTTCCAGGGTGAACCTTGTTTTTCTTTTTACATAGGCTGCCTGATCGGGATCCCATTCTTTGAATTCTTTGTCTGATAGAAAACTTGCCTTTACCTTACTGATGATCGCAGTATCTACTTTATCCGAATAAAAAAAAGTATCACATTCCTGATAAGCAAATGGACGATCATTGACCCAATTACTATAAATATCTCTGATGAGTGTGGCAGCCGACGAATTTTCCTGAGCATTGACATGCAAAGAAATCATCCAACAAAAAATAAAAAGGGGGGCATACCAACGCATTCTACTTATTGCAATTATTGAGCTTAAAGATATTTAGATTTTTGAATCAGCTTCTTTTAAAGAAAAGAAGCATACTAAGATAGCGCCTGTAAGATATCTGTCAAAATATCTTCTTTATGTTCTAATCCTACTGAAATACGAATCAATCCTGGTGTAATATTCACTGCCAGACGTTCCTCTTCCGAAAGTTTTGCATGGGTTGTACTCGCGGGGTGAGAAGCAATACTTCTGGTATCTCCCAAGTTGGCAGTTAAGGAAAGCATTTTTAAGCGATTCAGAAATGTGCGTCCTGCTTCCAAACCTCCTTTCAGCTCAAAACAAACAATACCACCTCCGTTTTGCATCTGTTGGGTAGCAATAGCATATTGTGGATGACTTTTTAAAAAAGGATATTTCAACCCACTCAATTTTGGATGCGCTTCCAATGCTTGAGCGATATACAAGGCATTGGATGCATGTCTCTCCATTCTTACATCTAAGGTCTCCAAACTTTTACTCAGTATCCAGGCATTGAATGGAGATAATGCTGGGCCTGTGCTTCTACAAAACAAATAGATATCCTGGATCAGTTCTTTCTTGCCTACAATTACACCACCCAATACACGGCCTTGTCCGTCTAGCCATTTGGTAGCTGAATGCACAACCAGATCAGCTCCATATTCAATGGGACGTTGGTTAACCGGTGTAGCAAAACAATTATCCACGTTTAAAATGATCTGATATTTGCGAGCGATCCTGCCGATCATATCCATATCCAATATATCTAACCCGGGATTGGTAGGTGTTTCGAGATAGATCATTCGGGTATTCAGTTGAATTGCTGCTTCCCAGTCTGCTTCTGAAGCATTGGCAGCTATATAGGAATAATCGATTCCGTATTTGGGCAGGTATTTTGAGATAACAGTATGGGTACTTCCAAAAATGGAATTGCACGATAATAGATGATCCCCTTTTTTCATCAAGGCCATAAAAGATCCAAATACTGCACTCATACCGGAAGCAGTGGCATAACCAGCTTCAGCGCCTTCCAGCGCGCAGATTTTGTCGATAAATTCTTGCACATTCGGATTACTGAAACGGCTGTAAATATTATCTGATGTTTCATCAGCAAATGCAGCACGCATAGATTCGGCATCATCAAAACAAAAACTACTGGTTAGGAACAATGGTGTGGAATGTTCCATCTCATTGGTTTTGTCTGTTTGTATGCGGATGGCATCTGTTATTTTATGGGGCATGAGCAATGGATTTATGGTATCAAAGAAAGTATCCAAAGATTTTTACAAATGTAATTCATGCATGCCCTTATTTTGCTGTTGAAATGCGGAATAATCAACTACAGTATTTTGAAAGCAAACAGCCGTTTGTTTTAGAGAGTGGGGTGGTGTTGCCTGAAATCACCATTGCTTATCATACTTATGGTGTTTGGAAAGGTGCTGATACCAAGGTAATATGGGTTTGTCATGCATTAACGGCGAGTGCAGATTGTGCAGATTGGTGGAAGGGGTTGGTAGGTGAAGATTGTTTGATTGACCCTGAAAAGTATTTTATTGTTTGTGCAAATATCCTTGGCTCCTGCTATGGCACTACCGGTCCTTTAAGTGTAAATCCAAAAACTCAGGATACTTATTTCAGTGATTTTCCCGCTGTTACCATTCGCGATATGGTAAATGCCCATATTCTGTTGCGTGAATATTTACAAATTGAACAGATATTTTTATTGATGGGTGGAAGTATGGGTGGTTATCAAGTATTGGAGTGGGCAATAATGGAACAAAAACGCATTCAGAAAATATTTCTTATAGCCACATCACCATCTGAGAGTGCGTGGGGTGTCGCCATACATACAGCTCAGCGATTAGCCATTGAAGCTGATCTTACTTGGAAGGATAAACATGAGAAAGCGGGAGCTGCCGGATTAAAAGCAGCACGCGCTATTGGAATGCTTACCTATCGTAATTATGGAATTTTTCAGCAAGCACAAACAGATCCTGATCCTGAGAAGATCGATGATTTCAGGGCTTCATCCTATATCAACTACCAAGGTGAGAAACTGGTGAAACGATTCAATGCCTATTCTTATTGGTTGCTCACAAAATCTATGGACACGCATCATCTGGGTAGAGGAAGAGGTGGAGACTTGATTAAAGCACTAAACAGCATCCAACAACCTGTACTGATTATGGGTATCAGAAGTGATATTCTTTGTCCTTTAGACGAACAAAGATTCATGAAAGAACACATGCCCAATGCTACCTTGGTTGAAATCGATTCTACTTATGGACATGATGGATTTATTATTGAGACTGCACAAATCAGTCATCATTTGAGTAGCTGGTTGACAGTTGACAGTGTATAGTTGATAGTGGTTATTTTGGGTGATAGACCCGAATGGCGTTTTTATAAGCATCTTCTTTTTTCAAACTCATCTTTTTCGTTTTCTGTTCTGCAAACATTTCCATCTGATCGGTATAATGCGGACTTCCCTTTTTGGCAGAAGCTCCATAGGTATTGATACTTTCAATGATCGGCCCCTCTTTTGTAAAACGAACCAGTTCAATATAACTCTCGCCCTGGTTGCCTTTTACCATTCCATCTTTCCAAGCTACCGAATACATCGCAGTCAATACATCCGGTAAGCCGGGTAGGGGAATGGCTTTATCGCCACGTACATGTTTTTGATAATCACCTAAAGGCACACTGGTTTTACCGAAATATTGCAATAGATATTTCTTTGTGTTTTCGAGTAAAGCAATGCAAATAGGAGTGGTGAGTACATGAGGTCTTTTTCCTTGTCTGGCAAGCGCATAGATTTGGTAATTGATATGCGCAAAAATAGTAGCCCCTGTATTTTGGATATCACTGTTGCAATCCCATTGTTTGAGTTGTTGAATGAGCGCTGCGAGTTGAGGATACTGATCAGCATTTAATAAGAACAGACTATCAATATCAATGGCAAAAGAAAATTTTTCAGGATACCTTCCATCGTATTTGATGCGTTTGAAATCTTCATACGAAACTTTATCATATTGCTTTACCAACTCGGCAAAACGCATACTTCTGTTGTTCTCCAAAGTTTCATATCCCATCGTTGGGTCTACAAGTTTGAAATTCTCCGGTCCTTCTGTTGCATGAAAGGGCGAATGATTGGTATTGTACACAAAACCGGATGCGGGTTGTAATACCTGTGGTAATTTATCCAATGGATGTATCTCTGTCCATAAAGTCTTAGAAGTATTCCCCGGTAAGGTTCCCCGCCAGTTAAAAGATTTGTCTCGAACCGGAATGCGACCATTACTGAGGTAATAAATAGTGTCATATCGATCGGCATATACAATATTATAACCGGGAATGGCCATCATGTTCAAAGCTTTTTTGAAGTCGGTAAAGTTTCTGGCTTTGTTGAGCCAATACCATTCTTCCAGTCCGCGAATATCCATTTGCGCGGGCATACGAATGGAGAATGTGCCACGTTCGGTGATCACTGTTGGACCGTATTTACTCCAATAGACTATTCGTTTCACACCGATACGAATACCGGATACTTTTACTTTCAGTTTCGCTGTTTTTTCTTCCAGTGTTTCCCATTTTCCGTCGAATAGGTATTGTAGTTTGTTGTTCGGATGGATCGACAACTGATAGACATCTAATTTATCAGGTTCATTCACCGTATGTGCCCAACCTAAGTACTCATTGACACCACTAAGAATAGTAGGCGCTCCCGGGAAATTAGCACCAATGATATTCCATCCCTCCTCGCTTTGCAAATGTGCTTCATACCAGCTTACTGGTCCTTCCAGGGGTTGGTGTGAATTGATCGCCAAATAGGTTTGTCCATCGGTGGTTTTCTTTGAATTGAACGCAAAAGCATTACTGCCGCCGGGTTTCATATCATTCAATACCTGAACGGTGCCTCCGAATATGGATTTCAAAGCACCATCTGCACCTGATAACACACATAGTTGTAATACAGAGTATTGCAACATATCTTTTGGTGTAATAGGAAAAAGTTGTTTCAATAAAACTTCTTTAGGATGAGCTTTGGCATAGGCATTAAAACCTGCCGCATATCCTTCCAATAATTTTTTATAAGCAGGAGATATATCCGATTCATATTTAGCTTCCACCAGTTCTTTAATACGCATAAGATGAACGATATAATCAATGGTGGCCCCCTCTTTTCCTTTATAAGCACCTAACATGGCTTTGCCTGCCATATACGACTGTTGAATGGTGGAGAAATCGTCTTCAGCATGCGCCCATGCCAATCCGTACGCCACTTCAGCATCGGTAGGGGCGAAAATATGGGGTACGCCAAAGCTGTCTCTAACGATATCAATCTTGTTGATGTTAAACTGGGCTTTACAGAAAAGAGATACAACACACAAACTGATGACGAGTAATGATTTTTTCATGGCAATAGCATCTGAGGTATTACAAATCTATCTGATTAAGGTTT
Source organism: Sediminibacterium sp. (assembly GCF_051861365.1). Classification (NCBI taxonomy): domain Bacteria; kingdom Pseudomonadati; phylum Bacteroidota; class Chitinophagia; order Chitinophagales; family Chitinophagaceae; genus Sediminibacterium; species Sediminibacterium sp. The sequence goes on from NZ_JBHYCW010000014.1 coordinate 46,399, forward strand.
GGAGAACCAAATCCATTTAGACTTGTTATTTTTGTTTAAATTAGAGCTATGGGCATTCTAAAACAAATGGCAGAATATCTTTATTTAAGAAAAAAAGATCCCAATGAGCCACGCACACAGTGGATGAAATACATGCATGGCATGAACAGAATATCCCTGATTATGTTCATCATTGCAATTCTGATCATCATTTTCAAATTAGTAATCTTGCCTTTATTCAAAGGGTAATTATTGTACTAATTCAATAATCTTTTTTGCAGCTTGTTCAGATGCATTGCCACCTTCTGTAAGCAGATGAGTAAGCGTTGAATAATCAGCCAGTATTTTTTGCCGATGTGATGGATTGTTGAGAATGAGTGCTAATTCCGTCACCAAATTTTCTGTGGTGAGCTCCTGTTGAATCAATTCTTTTACCACCTGTTTATCCATAATTAGATTAACAAGTGAAATGTATTTGATGTTGATCAATCGTTTGGCGATTTGATAACTGATACTATTTCCTTTGTAACAAACCACTTCCGGTACACCAAATAATGCTGTTTCAAGCGTAGCAGTCCCGCTGGTTACCAGTGCAGCATCAGCTTTCATCAGTAGATCATAGGTTTGATTACGAACGCTGGTTACATTGGTTGCAGTATCTAAGAAAGGAGTATAAAATTCATCTTCCAATCCGGGTGCTTTCGCCACAATGAATGTGTATTCAGGAAAATGTGAAGCCACACTTAACATGATGGGTAGCTTTTTGGCAATTTCTTGCTTTCGGCTACCGGGTAGGAGTGCGATGATGTTAGTTGGTAGTTGATAGTTGACAGTTGACAGTGTTGTTGAAATCTCTGTATTCTCTCCTGTCAACAGTAAACTATCATCTGTCAACTTTTCTTCCCCCCCTGTCAACCGTAAACTATCAACTGTCAACTTTTTCTTCCTCTCCACCACTTCCACCAAAGGATGTCCAACATATTCAACTTCCCAGTTCCATTTGGTTTTATAATAATTTTTTTCAAAAGGGAGAATACAAAGCAATAGATCGATGCATTTTTTCATTTGTTTTACCCTGTTTTCCTTCCATGCCCATACTTGTGGAGAGATATAATAAACCACTTTATAGCCCTGTTTGTGCGCCCATTCAGCAATTCTTAAATTAAAACCGGGATAATCGATCAATACCAATGCATCGGGCTGATACGCTGCTATATCCTCTTTGCAAAATTTGATATTGCGTAAAATGGTAGGCAGATTTTTGATCACTTCCACAAAACCCATGAAGGCTAAGTCTTTATAATGCTTCACCAAAGTGGCTCCGGCGGCAGCCATTAAATCACCACCCCAGCATCGAATATCTGCGTTCGCGTCTTCTTTTTGTAACTCCTTAATAAGGTTACTGCCATGTAAATCGCCACTGGCTTCACCGGATATGAGGTAGTATTTCATGTGATTTGTCAATTGTCAATTGTGAGTTGTGAATCGGATAATCATATAAAACATTATTGACCATTGACCATTCACCATTCACGCACACAAAATACATTCCCCTGAGGCATTCTGACAATTTTTTTAGAATAACTAAAAAAATAGTTGTAAAACTAAAAAATTAGTTTTAGGTTTGTTTTGTCATTAAAAATTACCCCATGAAACCATTGACAAAAGCGGAAGAGCAGATCATGCAAAGCATTTGGAAACTGGAAGAAGCATTCCTGAAGGATATTTTGGAGCTGCAGCCCGAACCCAAGCCCCATTCGAACACGGTGGCTACCATCTTAAAAATACTGGTAGAGAAAGGTTTTGTTGGCATCATTCCTGTTGGACGTATGCACCGTTACTATCCATTGGTATCAAAAGAGGAGTATTCATCGAGCACGATACGAACATTGGTGGAAGGCTATTTTGAAGGTTCTTTTAGTGAAGCGGTATCCTTTATGGTAAAGCAAAAAGATATTAGTATTCGTGAATTGGAAATGCTTTTGCAAGAAATTAAAAACGCTAAAAAGTAATTTATGCTGAGTACTGCATATTATTTTCTGCAAGTCTTATTGTGTAGCGCTATTATGATGGGCTATTATTGGATAGTGCTGCGTAATAAAAAATTTCATCAGTACAATCGCTTTTATTTATTGAGTGTAGCCCTATTATCATGGATCGTGCCCTTGATCAAAATTCAATGGACCAGTAGTTTTAGTGACAACGAGCGAGTGATTCGTTTTTTAACAGTAGTAGCAGATAATAACACAGAGTTAGAGTCTGTTGTGAAATCAAAGGGATTTCACTGGAGTACGGAAAGTTTATTATCCATTCTGTATGTTTCTGTAGGTGGATTTTTATTGATCACGATGCTACATGCATTGTATCGAATTTATCAGTTATTGAAAAAGAATCCATGCAGACAAATTGAAGACATATTTCTGATCATCACACAGGCAAAGGGGACGCCTTTTTCCTTCTTCCGATATATTTTCTGGAATGATGAGATCGATATCCGAAGCGCATCGGGTAAGCAGATCCTGCAGCATGAACTCACACATGTACAGCAACGTCATTCGGTTGACAAAATGCTGATACAGTTGATACTTGTTGCAGGTTGGTTCAATCCTTTCTTTTGGTTATTGAGAAAGGAAATGGATATGATCCACGAATTCATTGCAGATAAGCGATCGGTACGTGATGGTGATACGGCGGCATTAGCGAAGATGTTGTTGACGGCAGTATATCCACAGCAACAATTTCCACTAACGCATCCATTCTTTTTTTCACCCATCAAAAGGAGGTTACAAATGTTGACAAATCATAAAAACCCAAGATTCAGTTATCTACGCAGACTGGTAGCATTACCTCTGCTTGCAGTACTTATTGTTCTATTCGCCTTTAGAAGTAAACAATCTAGGATCGATAAACCTATTTCAGTGGCATCGGTGGTTGAAAATGTAGTAGGTGATTTTAGAGCCCATGTTATTGGTGACCCCAAAAAGACTTTCTCTGCTATACCTTTTAAATCTTTTTTCTTCAATAAAACATATACTATCGTGATCAATCCGGGTCATGGGGGAGAAGACGTTGGAGCCAGAGGATATGATGGAACCAAGGAATCGGATTTGAGTCTTGCTTTTGCAAAGAAAATCAAGGAGTTAAATTCAAACCCGAATATTAAAGTGATATTGACAAGAGAGACCGATGTATTTAACACGGTAGTTAAGGTAGCAGAAATAGCAGAACAATTTTCTCCCGATCTATTTATTTCTGTGCATGCGAACAATGCACCCCCTATAAAATCTCTACATGGCAAAACAAAGGAAAACCCTTCAAAAGGAGCGGAATTGTATATTGCTTCAAAAGATAAGGCCTATGATTATGAAAATAATTATCAGTTCGCAAATATGGTAGGCAATATGATGAGCAGTGTAGCTAATCCTTTTCTGGGTATCAAATCGCGTGAAAAAGGAGTATATGTTTTACAAAAATTGAAGTGCCCATCTGTCTTAATTGAAACTGGTTTTATTAGTAATAAAGAGGAACTGAAATTATTAAAAGATGAGTCTTATCAAAGTAAAATGGCTTTATCCATTTTACAGGGTGTTGAACAATTTTTAGCTACTAAAGAGAAGAATCAAAAAATAAAAGGTGATTTAGATCCGTTGAATAATGTAAATCCTCTTTTTGAATTTGGAGCTAGTAAAGTGGAAGTTCAAGAAGACAAAGCAGGAAATCTTCAATCACTAAAATTGGTGGACAACCCTTATCTCAAATTTCGGGATATTTATAAATCATCGGAAGGCTTATTATTATTGCTAGATGGGAAAAGAATCAGCTATGATCAGTTTAATAGATTGAATTCTGATATGATACAAGAAATAACTGTGATTAAGGATCCTGTTTCGATAAAAGCGTTAACAGATGAAGCGATAAAAAGTATCGTGCAAATAACGACTAAAAGTGCTGAGATACAAGAAAATGGATCACCGAATTATGTGATTACAATTTCTCATACTAAACCAATTCATAATGTGGTAAAAGTATTGTATTTACATACTGATCCTCCAACTGTTGAAGGGTATGATTTAAAAGATCCTGCAAGCAGGAACGAATTTGCCAGAAAATTTGCAGGTGAGCAAGGAGTTGACAAACTTGTTAAGGATGCAGCAAATTATTATCCTTCAAAAGCTGAACCCCAAAATATACAACCAAGTACATTACCAACACAGGTCGAACACCCAGCAGATTTTCCCGGGGGAGAAATAGGATGGCAGAAATATTTGCAAAAGAATATTAATTTAAATATTCCCATTGAGAAAGGAGCACCTCCCGGTAAGTATGTTGTAAAAGTTACTTTTATTGTTCAGCCAAATGGTGTCATCAAAGATTTTAAAGTAAAAGAGGACCCTGGCTTTGGTACAGCTGAAGAAGTGACAAGAATTTTTACAAAAGGTCCTAATTGGCGACCTGCTATCTATAAACAAAAGACAGTTGCTTCCTTTGTAGAAAGAAAAGTAACTTTTACGATATCAGAAGAGTGAATAGTATGATTGTTTCACTGATATTAATAGATGGAATGATATGAATTGTTAGCTACAGATTCGTAGATTACTAATCTGCGAATCTGTGGCTAATATTTATAATAACCACTTAATGGTTAAAGTAATCAATGCATAAATACAAGTAGCGATAAAAATGCCTCTTGCTGTTTGATCCTTTTGCTGGTTCACATAAATTGTAAACACAACAGCATTGGCGATCAATGCCAAGCTTATAATGGCTGTTAGCAATGAGGGCTGTACACGTAGTACATGCAAAAATTCTTGAAAACTAAAAAGCCTGAATTTAATCAGGTAATAACCAAAGAAGCCCAATACAGGTGCTAGAAAGCCTAATATGATTCCTAGTTTGAGATTGTCTTTTTTCAGCATCAGAATTTCCATTTGGTTTCCAGTTGCTGCTTCAGTTGATAATTGGTCAAATCAAACTGAACAGGAACCACACTCACATAATTATTTTTCAAAGCCCACACATCGGTATCTTTTCCTTTATCAAAATTTACAAACTCTCCGGTGAGCCAATAATATTTCTTCCCATGTGGATCTTTTCTCTCATCAAACTCTTCCTGGTACTTGGCATATGCTTGTCTGCATATTTTGATACCCTTGATCAATTTTTCACTCACTGCAGGAATATTGACGTTGAGGCATAAATGTTTATCCAATGCTTTTCCACTCAAGAGTTTTTCAACAATAATACGTGCATATCTACCTGCTGCTGTGAAATCTGCATCAATACTCAGGTCTGTTAAACTAAAACCAATACTGGGAATACTTTCAATAGATGCTTCCAGTGCAGCAGACATGGTACCCGAATATATCACATTGATAGAATGGTTGGAACCATGATTGATGCCACTGATACACAGATCCGGTTTACGGTGTAAAACCTTGTCTACAGCTATTTTCACACAATCTACCGGTGTGCCACTACAACTATAGGCTTCAATACCTTCAAATACATTCGACTTTTGTAAACGGAGCAATTGTCCGATCGTAATGGCATGTCCCATTCCACTTTGCGGCTTATCGGGTGCTACTACAATAATTTTACCCAGACCTCTTACTGCATCTACCAAAGCACGAATACCAGGTGCGTTAATACCGTCATCATTGGTCACTAAAATGACGGGTTTGTTTTCTTTTTTAACTGATTTCGACATACACGCAAGATACGAACCCTCCCCGACTTCGCTACCGCTCGTCACCCCTCCCTGGTAGGGAGGGGAAGGGGAGGCAGATAAAATAAATTTGGCAGAACTAAAAAATTTAGTATTTTGCAACTAAATCAATTAGCTATGTCAAACGCCGGAAAGAATTTAAGACACCTGCGCAAGCTACGTGGCTGGACGCAGGAGGAATTCGCCAATAAGCTTAAGATCAAAAGATCACTGGTAGGTGCGTATGAAGAAGAACGTGCTGAGCCTAGGCTGGAAGTGGTGAAAGAGATCTGTCATATTTTTAAGCTGAGTCTAGAAGATTTCTTGCTTAAAGATCTTACTGCTACCAAGGGAGGTGGTTCTTATCTCGAGAAGAGACGTCAGATGAAAATGGTGGCAGAAGTAGCGGAAGTTCGTTTTGTGCCGGTTAAAGCGGCAGCAGGCTATTTGGCAGGCTATGCGGATCCTGAATTTGTGGATGAGTTGAATACCTTCACTTTACCCATGCTCGCTCCTGGACAATACCGTGCTTTTGAAATAGTAGGAGATAGTATGCTACCTACTCCGAGTGGAAGTGTGATCGTTGGAGAAAAAGTGGAAGACCTAGAAGATGTGAAAAACAGTAACACCTACGTGGTACTTTCCAGAAATGAAGGGGTCGTATATAAACGCATCATGAAAAATAATAGGGTAAAAAATAAGATTACGCTAATCAGTGATAATCCACAGTATGAGCCCTACAATGTAAATTCAGAAGATGTGTTGGAAGTATGGAAAGCTGTCTATATTCTTCAAAAAGCCAATGCCGGTCCTCGATGGGACGTTAATCAATTGGCAGGTATGGTCAATAACTTACAGGAACAAGTGAGTACTTTGAAAAAGAAACTGAATTAAAATAGCTTTCAAGAGGCTGTATCAAAAGTCCGATACAGCCTCTTTTTATTCGGGTACCTGATGGAGAAAGTTTTCATTTAGGCGATTCTCAAAGCCTTCTTTTTACTTTTGAGACTTCCTCTTTTCTTGTTCCGTCTGTACAATTTTAATGTCATCGCAATCTGATTCCGCTATTTTTGCGGCACTTTTTATTTACATGAAGACATTGCTGCTATCTATTGCTTGCTCATTGACTAGTTTTTTGTTCGCTCAGGAACGAGGTCTCAAAGCTTTAAAAATTGATGTACCCATTAAAATAGACGGTCAGTTGGATGAATCCATCTGGAAAGAAGCAGCGGCAGCAGAAGATTTTATTTTGAATAGTCCCAAATTTGGTGATCCTGCCAGTCAGCGTTCAGTTGTCAAAGTACTGTACAGCGATCAGGCCATTTATGTTGGGGCGTATTTATATGATGAGCCATCTCTGATTCGTAAACAATTGACCTCACGTGATGGAGAACAACGCAATGATGTTGATTATTTCAGTGTTTTCTTTGACACATACAATGATGATCAGAACGGATTTCAATTCCTTGTTACATCACGAAATGTACAATCAGATGGTCGTTTATTGCCGAATTTGAATTCTCAGTTTGGTCCTCCCTCAGATTATAGTTGGGATGCTGTTTGGGAAAGTAAAGTACAAATACAGAAAGATGGTTGGACGGTAGAAATGAAAATACCTTATTCTGCACTTAGATTTTCACAAAAAGAGATACAAGACTGGGGCGTGAATTTTCAACGATACAGTAGACGAAACAATGAGAGTTCATTTTGGAATAAAATTGATCCCAATCAAAACGGGTTTGTGAATCAATTTGGAAATTTACAGGATATAAAAAATATTGTTCCTCCCTTACGATTATCTTTTCTTCCTTATGTCACTGCCGGTACGCGGATTGTTCCTTATGCCAATGGTAAAACCAAAACAGAATTTTTACGAAATGGAGGAATGGATCTCAAATACGGTATCAATGAGAGCTTTACCTTGGATGCAACACTGATCCCTGATTTCGGACAAGTGATCTCTGATAATGTGGTACTCAACCTTTCTGCATTTGAAGTTCAGTTTCAAGAGAACAGACCTTTTTTTACAGAAGGAATCGAGTTATTCAATAAGGCGGGATTATTTTACTCCAGAAGGGTAGGGAATACTCCCGCGGGATACAATGCAATCAGGAGTATGGTGAACAATAATCCGAACCTGAATATTATTTCTAATCCAGGGATTACACAGTTGTACAATGCATCCAAATTTTCCGGAAGAAATAAAAAGAAATTGGGTATCGGTGTATTCAATGCAATAGGTGCGCCTATGCATGCTGTAATTGAAGATAAGACCACCGGTAAACAAACAAGAATTGAAACTGAGCCGTTGGCTAACTATAATATTTTTGTTCTGGATCAGGCATTGACGAATCGATCTTCTATAACGTTTACCAATGCCAATGTATGGAGAAGTGGAGGTAGTAGAAATTCGAATGTGAGTTCCATGGATGTGAACTTATTTGATAAAAATAATCGAACGAACTTCAAATGGAGTGGTAGGTTCAGTCATATTACAGGTAAGGAAAATTACAATGGATTCACGAATGTATTATCGTATGGAAAAGTAAGTGGTAGAATTCAGTACCTGTTTCAGAATGTCATTGAATCCGATCGATATGACCCCAATGATCTCGGCTTTTTGCAAGCACCCAATGAAATTACTGCTACTGCACGTTTGAGTTATAATCAATTTACACCTACTAAAAAATTCCTGAGCTACAACTATAGTCTTACCCTGATTCCTACTTATTTGTATAAGCCCAATGCCTATTCCAATTTTATCATTCAAACAAGGGCTTTCTGGTTTTTCAAAAATTTCTGGGACCTGAGTATCAACTTCAATTGGCAACCCGACTGGCAACGCGATTATTTTGACTTGCGTACCCCGGGAAGAATGATCCGTAAAACACCTTATTGGTATACCGGTGTGAGTGGAAGCAGCGATAGTCGAAAAAAATATTTTTTCAGATTTAATCTCGGCTTTGCAGAATCGCCCATACCCAATGATCCTTTTATTGTGACCGGTATAGGGCAACGATATCGTTTTAATGAACATTTTAGTTTGGATATTGAAACAAGGCGTGATCGTGACAACGGACAGTTTGGTTATGCCTACAGAGATACCAATGGAGAACCCGTCGCAGGTAGAAGAAAGATTACCAACTTTACTACGCTCATCAATGGTGTTTACAACTTTACTCCCAGAATGAATCTCACTTTACGTACACGCCATTACTGGAGTCAGGTTCAATACGTCAGCTTTTTTGATGTTACATCCGATGGATGGCTTACTCCAAGACCTTTTATTTCGAGTAGAGATCAAAACTTCAATGCTTTCAATATGGATATGTTCTATACCTGGGATTTTAAATATGGTAGTCGGTTTATTATTGGGTGGAAGAATTGGTTAGGTACAGATTTTCCGATATCAGGAACTTCACACAAGAGTTATGTAGATAACCTGCGACAAGTATTTCAGCAGCCATTGGGTAATGAGATTACATTTAGACTCATTTACTTTATTGACTATCTCACCTTACAGAAAAAGAGAAAAGATATTTAATATAGGTCAGCGGCAAGTCTGAATGTATTACAATGTGCTTCTACAATCATACGTACATCAGGAGAATATCCACCACCCATGGCTACTACGACGGGAATATTATTCTTTTGTAATGTCCTAAAAACAAAAGCATCTCTTTGTTTGCATTCTTCAAGTGTTACTTTAAGTTTTCCGAATTTATCTGTTTCAAGAATATCTACACCTGATAAATAAAATGCAAAATCAGGGTTTACTTTCTTGATTAATTCCGGGAGCGTATCATGCAATATTTGTAAATATTGCTGTCCGCTAGTGCCATCTTTTAATGGAATATCAAGATCAGATTGTTCTTTGTGAAATGGATAGTTGTGTGCACCATGCATGCTAAATGTAAAAACCGACGGATTCTTTTCAAATAATTTAGCAGTGCCATTTCCTTGGTGTACATCCAAATCAATGATCAGGATTTTATTGACTTTTTTTTGATGCAGTAAATAATTGGAAGCAACAGCCATATCATTCAATAAACAAAATCCTTCACCTCTATCAGCAAATGCATGATGTGTGCCGCCGGCTACATTTAAAGCCACACCATTTTCAAAAGCAAAGTCACAACAGTCAATCGTTCCTTGTGTGATGATGAGTTCTCGTTTGGTAAGTTCGGGTGATTGCGGAAATCCAATACGTCTTTGTTCGGATGTACTTAATGTTTGTAATAGGAGTTTATCTAGATATGTTTTCTCATGTGTAAGAAGTACAATGTTTTCATCACACATAGTTGGAGAAAAGAAATGATCTTTTGAAACAGATCCTTCATGTAATAGTTGTCCGGGTATCAATTCATATTTTAACATCGGAAAGCGATGACCTTCCGGTAGGGGATGTGCATAAATAGGGTCAAAGGCAATCCGAATCATTGTATCTGTAAAATAGACTGGTTCACAATAGCGTATACCTGATCCTTTTTCTTTGGTTCAATTGAGGCTAAACCTGAAAAATGACTGAAAGCAGGTAGGATAGCATGTTTTTCTGTGAAATAAAAACAAGGGAAGCGAAGACTTTGTTTGCCCAAGCCTCTTACAATTATACCCGGATGTAGATGACCGGAAAAAATAAATGATCTATCTTCTGTAGTTGTCACAGATTCGTTTGGATCATGGATAAAACTGAACTGATGTATTTGGTATTCATTTTTGACTTCTATCGAAGCTTCTTGATACCAGTTGCTTGGTAAAATATCATGATTCCCTTTGATTAATAGAAACGGTAGCTGTGAAATATCTTTTCTCCATTTCAAAAAAAAATCCATTTCCCTGTTAACGATACTATGGAAAAGATCTCCAACAATCAATAATTGTTCGGCTTTGAAAAAACTGATTTGAGCAAACAGTCTTTGAAGATCTTCTTTATATACAGATTGAGGAACAGCAATACCACTTTTTCTAAAATGTCCCGTTTTCCCAAAGTGAAGATCTGAAACGATCAATGTTTTTTCTTGCTCCCAAAACAAAACCCTTTCCGGTGATAACCAGAAATGTTGATTGAAAAGTTGATGAAGTATGGGAGCTGTCATAACGGGCAAAGATATTGATCAAGGCAACAAACCTATTGTAATTGTTGTTGCATTTTTCTAACACGGTCTTCCAATTGTTCGGACGACATGTTCTCACGCATACTGTCTACTTTGATGGGAAAACAGAATGGCGTTAATTGTTGTGGGAATTGAATGATGATCTTGCTTTTCAATATTCTCGATAAAGCATTTCTAAGTCGCACTTCTTCCATTTGTTGATCAAATACTTCTTGATAAGCCTGACGAAGCAATAAATTATCAGGCTCGTAATCTGAAAACACTTTGAACAAAAGCGATGCAGAAGATTGCAAGTGTCTTGCTTTTTTTTGTTCACCTGGGTATCCTTGAAAGATCAATCCCCCGATAACAGCAATATCCCTAAATTTTCTTTTTGCCATTTCTACTGAGTTGACACTCTGTGTAATATCATTCATCAAATTTTCAATACTGAATAGTTCATACACATTACTATCATCTACCGGAATAGGCTGATCGCTTAAAAGTTCAAAGCCATAGTCATTCATAACAAAGGAGAAGGTGATAGGTATTTTTCTGCTGATACGCCAAGCTAATAAAGCCGCCATAGCCTCATGTACCAAACGTCCTTCAAATGGGTACACGAATAAGTGAAATCCATCTTTTGTTTCAATATGCTCTATCAGTAACTCATTTTCTTTGGGTATATGGGATAATGTTTCTTGTAATTCAAACAAGGGTGTGAGTGCTTTTAATTCCGGCTCTTTGGCTTTTTTGGTTAAGGCTACATCTAATGTTTTTCTCAACATCAAGCCCAGATTTGCAGTCAATGGCATTCTTCCACCCATCCAACTGGGTACAATTGACTTTTTTGAGGAGGAAGGTTTTACTGTAACGGTCATTTCTTTTATGCCAATCAATTCCAAATTTCTTCCTGCCAGTGTGAATACTGTGCCGGGCTCTAGTCTACTAATGAACCATTCTTCAATGACACCAATGAATTTTCCATTCATCAGTTTTACTTTTAACATTGCGTCACTAACAATGGTGCCAATATGCATCCGATGACGCATCGCAATTCTTCGACTTTTAATTTTGTACATACCATTCTCTATCTCTACTTTTCGATACTCATCATATTGTTGTAAAGCAGTTCCTCCTTGTGTGATGTGTAAAAGCACTTCTTGCCATTCTTGCTCATTCATGTCACTAAAACAATGTGTTGTTTTAATTTCCTCAAACATTTCAATGGCTTTGAAACCTTCGCTGATAGCTAGTGTGCAGAGATATTGCAGTAATACATCAAAACAAAGCAACAATGGTTCTCTTGTTTCGATGGCTGTTTCACCGATTGCTTTTTTCAAAGCAGCGGCTTCAACAAGTTCGAGTGAATGTGTAGGTAAGAAATAAATTTTACTGATTTCACCCGGCCGATGTCCACTTCTTCCGGCTCTTTGTAAGAACCTCGCTACACCTTTTGGTGATCCCACTTGGATGACCGTGTCAACGGGACGAAAATCAACACCTAAATCTAAGCTCGCTGTACAAACAACTGCTTTTAATTTTTGGGTATGTAAAGCATCTTCTACCCAAAGTCTTAATTCTTGCTCAATACTTCCATGATGCAAGGCAATCGCCCCTGCTAATTGTGGTGCAACATTTAACAAGGTTTGATACCAGGTTTCACTCATTCCTCTGGTATTGATAAAAATTAGTGTGGTATTGCTTTGTTCAATGATGGGAACTACCTTCTCCGCTAATTTGATACCCAGATGCCCTGCCCATGGATATTTTTCAATCTCATCAGGAATCACTGAAAGTACTTCAATGGGTTTATGAATATTGGCTTTAATGATATACCCCTTCGTTTTTGAAGCATACAATAATACTTCCATCGCCTGTTCTAAATTGCCAATAGTGGCACTAATGCCCCATATGGAAAGATGGGTTCCTTTTTGTTTTGATAATGCTACCAAACGTGATACTGCCAGTTCAACCAATATGCCCCTTTTGCCTCCTATTAATTCATGCCATTCATCTATAGCAATGAGTGAAAGCGATTTGAATGTTTCAGGATATCCTTTTTGTGCAAGTAACAGATGTAAACTTTCCGGAGTTATGATCAATACTTCAGGCATATTTCTTTTTTGTTTTTGCCTTTCTGAAGTATCAGTATCTCCATTTCTAATACCTACTTGCCAGGATATACCTATTTCATGGATCGCTTCTTCCATGGCCCTTCCAATGTCTTTGGCGAGCGCACGTAGAGGAGTAACCCATAATAATTGAAGTCCATTTTTCTTTGATGATCTGAATGTTTCGGGATGTTGGTTGATGAATTGAATAACAGCACCCAGAAATACAGAAAAAGTTTTACCGCAACCGGTGGGTGCATTCACCAAACCCGAATGATGTTGGAAAATATGTTCCCATGTTTCAGCCTGGAATGCAAACGGACTGTATCCTTTCGAGGATAGCCAATTTGTTACCACTTTATATCCATGCGTTTCTGTAATATTCATTTCCCATACACAGCCAACAGCTGCTTTAGATCATCTAATGTATTGATTTCATCAGGCTTTTTATCTGTTCTCCATCTGTTAATTCTGGGAAAACGTAAAGCGACGCCGCTTTTATGTCTACTAGAAGCAGCAATTCCTTCAAAAGCGATTTCAAAAACCAGTTCCGGTTTTACGGTTCTTACAGGTCCAAACTTTTCTATTGAATTGTTTTTTACAAAAGCATCTACTTGTGCAAATTCTTTATCGGTAAGTCCCGAATAGGCTTTGGTAAAACTCACTAGTTTGTCTCCATTTTTTACCGCAAAAGTATAATCGGTATAAAGATTGCTTCTGCGACCATGTCCTTTCTGTGCATAGATCATCACCGCATCAATAGTTAATGGATCTATTTTCCATTTCCACCAATCTCCGGTTTTTCTTCCTACTTGATAAGGTCCTTTTTTTCTTTTAAGCATCAATCCTTCAGCATGTTTCTCCCGTGCATTTTCTCGAGCGGTAATGAGTTCATTCCAGTTATTGAAACGAATTGACGGTGATAAAAATATATTGGGTTGATATTGAATCGAAGTGATAAGATCTTCTAACAATGCTCTTCTTTCATCAGTAGTAACATGTCTGATATCTTTTCCTTCCCACTCTAAGAGATCGTATGCAAAAAAAGCAATGGGAGCTTCTACTAATTGTTTTTTTGTAATGGTCTTCCTGCCGATTCTGGTTTGTAAAACACTAAAGGGAAGTGGTTGTCCGTCTTTGGCCGGCATGATCTCTCCGTCTAAGACTGTTCCATCCGGTATGGAATCAATAAAAGAGAGGTATTCGGGAAATTTATCGGTCATGAGTTCTTCACCGCGACTCCAAACATAGTGTGTGTCATTTCTTTTAATGATTTGTCCTCGAATACCATCCCATTTCCACTCCGCCTGCCATTCAGAGGGGTCGCCTAACTCATGCAGTTCGCCATCAAGTGCATGCGCTAAGTAGAAAGGATAGGGTTTAGAGTCATCGTTATTACCATGGTCATGTAATAATAATTGATCAAAAGAAATTATTTGAGGGTCCCAATTACCGCTGATTTTATGTGCTACCAAAGAAGCATCTTGTTTCGTAGCTTTTGCTAAAGCATTCACCATCATTTTTTGCGAAACCCCAATCCTAAATCCGCCAGTGATCAGCTTATTAAATACAAAAAGTTGATCTCTTTCCAACTCTTGCCATACTTGTGTGATGAATTTCTTTTTTTGTTCTTCATCTTCATTTTGAAGTTGAATTAATCTTTCAATATAATAGTGTAGTGGTAAGTTTTCTGTTGTGGATGATGTGGGTGGAAGTAAGAGTCCGATTGTTTCTGCGAGATCGCCCACTGTATGATAACATTCTTCGAAAAGCCATTCTTGTAAATCTGTTGATTCAATACACCATTGTTTTAACTGCGAAGTGGAAATTGTTCTTTTTGGTCTTCTGCCACTAAAAATAGCTATCACCCAAACCCTGTCTTTTGGATCTGCGGTTGAAAAATAATGAGATAAGGCGTGTAGTTTTTCGAGCGTACCGGTAGCATTACCCAATAACTGAACCAATGAAGCAAAGGCTTTCATAACTCATCAGCATTTTCTGTGAGCGATATTGTTTCTTCTTCACCATAAGCTGTTTTTACCTCTGCTGCTTCGATACCTTTTTCATTCAAGTACCTGCTTAATACAGATTGAAATCCATGGGTCACAAAAACTTTGGTGGCGCCGGTTGCTTCAATGGCACTGAGTAATCCTTTCCAATCCGCATGATCACTAAGTGCAAAACCCGCATCGGTATTATTTCTTCTGAAGTTGCCACGAACCTGCATCCATCCACTGCAAACTGCTGTAGAATAAGGCTGAAATCTTTTCATCCAGGTACTTTCAATAGCGCCGGGTGGGGCAATGACTACCGATGAACGAAATTTTTCCTTAGGAATATCAGGTGTCACTTTCTGCACATTCGGTAAACGAATACCATAATCCTGCAATGTTTTATGCGTGTTCCAGATAGCACCGTGTACGAATATATTTTGTGTTACAGGTGTAATAGCTTGTAGTATTCTTTGTGCTTTTCCTAAACTATAAGCAATTAATACACTGGTTTTTCCTTCTTGCCGGTTATTTGTTATCCATTTACCGATCTTGTTAAACATGGTTTCCTGTGGCTCCCACTGGTAAATCGGAAGTGCAAAAGTGGATTCTGTCAAAAATGTATGACAACGAATCGGCTCAAAACTTCCACTAATGCCATCCGGTTCTGTTTTATAATCTCCACTTACAACATACACTTCTCCCTTGTACTCAATTCTTATTTGCGAAGAACCAATAATATGTCCGGCAGGATGTAGTGATATTTTCACTCCGTTTTTATAAACCGCTTCACCCCAAGCAACAGATTGCGCTTGTATTTTCCCCAATCTCAAACGAAGAATCGGTAAAGTATCGTGATGGCAGAGATAGTGCCCCGATCCCCATCTTGCATGATCACTATGTGCGTGGGTAATAATAGCATGATCAACAGGACGCCAGGGATCAATATAAAATTGTCCTGCTTCACAATAGAGACCTTGATCTGTAAATGTTATAAGTGCCATGATGAGATGTAAGCTTCAAGCCACAAGCCTCAAGCTACAAGTCTTACTTTGAATATTTATCAAAAAAATTATCAAAAAAATATCTTCTTGCAGCCTGTGGCTTTCAACTCTTTCCTTGTAGCCTGTTGCTTGAAGCTTGTGGCTTTCTTCTGCATCTATCAGAGCAGTACCTAACCTCCTCCCATACCTTTTCCCATTTTTTACGCCAGGAGAAAGGTCGTTGGCAGGTGACACATATCTTTGAGGGTAAGGAAGATTTGTTGCCTTTGAAATCTTTCATGCAGTCTTAACAAGTAGACCAATATTTTGTTGGCATTTAGTTGACTGAACGAATCTGACCATCCATTTTTCGGATAAAATACAATTTTTTGTTCTCCAGATAATCTACAGCGTTGGGGTTATTGCTGTAAGGTTTTACAGGCTGTAGATCAAACTCGTTAAAAAGCTTCAAACTTTTATCAGATAAATTTTTCATCAGAGAACCCTCATGCTTAATCAGTAGTTTGGTAAAACGATACATGGCTTCAAATCCTTTAAAAACCATATCGCTGGGTCTACCGGAAAATTTGTTTCGATAGGTATTGGTAATATCCAATCCAATCTTATCTGTTCTAATGAAATGATACGGTGTGGTATATACGATCTCTACGTTTCTATCAATACCCCTCAAAGCATCCCATGTAGGCATTCCAATGGCGATACTCCTATATTTTTTTGATTCGCTTAATGATTTTACAAGATTGATTCCGAAAACTTCATTCAATGTACCACAGATCACAATATTTTGACGACTACTATCTAAATAGCTGATAACCTGGCTTGTGGTAAAGCTGTCTGTCAGCTCAACAGTTTTGATTTTTAAGGGAACTGATGTTGAACTCCTAGCAATCTCTGCAAAACTGTTCTGAATCATATCTTCTACTACACCTTTTCTTCTGAACATCGTCATAGTGCTGGTAGGGTATACTCTTTGCAAATAACTATAGATACCTTCCAGATGTGTTCTTAGTGTTGGATTGATCAGAATGAAATAGGGATTTTCAGTAATCCCTGCGTCATTTGGATAAGTAGCTGAGATGAGTGGTATTTCATGTTCCAAGGCAAAATCAGCCAAGGGCTTGATCTCATTTCTATTATTGAAAGAAGCAATGATCAATGAAACATCTGCAAGTGAGGAATCAAGGATCACGTTTTGAGTGCTGCCTTTCATACTTTTTGAATCGTAGAAAACGACTTCAATCGGTAATTTTTCTGCGTTGAGGGAATCAACGGCTAACATGATACCATTGTAAAAATCGAGACCCGGCATCATATAGCGAGGAAGTATCTGGTTACCAAGACGATAGTCGCCATCCTGTGTATAAGCCGAGTCAAGGTATACAGGTGCAAATACCGCTACTTTCCAAACTTTTGGTTGTTCTTGAGCAGAAGCAGAATAGTGACTGATCAGAATGATGAATACAAGTATGAACTTTCTAAGTATACGCATAAGTGATCTTAACTATTCAAAAATAATGCCTATTCCCACTCAATGGTTGCAGGAGGTTTACTGCTGATGTCATACACCACTCTATTAATACCTCGAACGTTATTGATGATCTCATTGGAAACATGTGCCAGGAATTCATAAGGTAAATGGGCCCAATCGGCTGTCATGCCATCAACAGAAGTAACAGCTCTAAGGGCAACTGTGAATTCATAAGTACGTTCATCACCCATTACACCGACACTTTTAACAGGTAATAAAATGGCTCCGGCTTGCCACACTTGCGAATAAAGACCATGAGACTTCAATGCCTTGATATAAATATCATCAGCCGCTTGGAGTAGGGTTACTTTTTCAGCTGTTACTTCTCCCAAAATTCTGATGGCTAAACCCGGTCCGGGGAACGGATGACGATTGATCATATCCGCAGGGATACCCAATTCCAATCCTACTTTTCTCACTTCATCTTTAAAAAGATAACGCAAAGGTTCCACCAGATCTAAATGCATGGTATCCGGTAAGCCTCCTACATTATGATGCGATTTGATGGTTTGAGATGGACCATGTACACTCACACTTTCAATCACATCAGGATAAATAGTGCCCTGTCCGAGAAACTTTACACCGGCTACTTTTTTTGATTCTTCCTGAAATACATCAATGAATAATCGACCAATAACTTTTCTTTTCGCTTCAGGATCGGTTTTGTCTTTGAACTCATCATAGAAGCGCTGACTGGCATCTATACCAGTAACATTTAGTCCAATCGTTTTATAAGTATCTAAAACTTGTTGGAATTCATCTTTTCTCAACACGCCATTGTCTACAAATATTCCATGCAATCGATTACCAATGGCTTTGCTGATCAATGTAGCAGCCACCGTACTATCTACACCACCACTCAGCGCCATGATCACATGATGGTCGCCAATCTGTTCTTTCAGTTGTTCCACTGTTTCATGAACAAATGAAGCCGGCGTCCAGTCTTGTGTGCAACCACAGATGTTGACTAAAAAGTTGCGGATGATTTTTTTGCCTTCCGTTGAGTGGTATACTTCCGGGTGAAATTGTATGCCGTATAAGGGAAAGGTATCTGTAGTATTTTTTTTGAATGCAGCCACAGGAATACTTTCTGTTACTGCAGTGATTTCAAAGCCATCAGGTAGCGCAACAATCGAGTCACTATGACTCATCCATACTTGTGATCCATTAGCCACACCCATCAATAATTGGTCTTCTTTTAGCACTTCCATCTTTGCACGACCATATTCTCTTTTATTTGATTTATCTACACGTCCTCCAAAATTCTTAGCCGTCAGTTGTGCCCCATAACAAACTCCCAATACAGGTAATTGGCTGATCATATTGGCGATATCAACATTGGGAGCATTCTCTTCATTGACGCTGAAAGGAGAACCACTTAGAATGATACCTTTTAAGCCTTTTTCATATTGAAAGGGCTTATGAAAAGGGATGATCTCACAATACACATTGGCTTCACGAACAGCCCTAGCTATCAGTTGGGTATACTGACTACCGAAGTCAAGAATGAGGATTTTTTCTGTCATGGCGCGAAGGTAAATGAAATTTGGTGGTCTTGGGAGCGTATAAATGGTCATAAAATCCACAGGAATGGTGATGGATTCAGGGTCCTTTTTGATAATTTCGAAGTCTTAAACCAACAACATGAGAATTTTTTTCATCACAGTGGCCATTGTTTCCCTGCTCGGTTCCTGTGTATTTATCGGGTCAAAACGAGTGAAAGGGAATGGAAATGTTACTGTTGAGGAAAGATCGGGACTTACCGCAGAGAGAATTCATTTAAAAGGTTTTATGGATGTTGAACTTACCCAAGGAGAGGGAACAATAGTAAAAGTAGAAGCTGACGAAAATCTTCAGGAATATATTATTACAGAAATGGAGGGAGATGAACTAGTAGTAAAGATGAGAGGAAATATCAACTTTATAACCAGTGAAAAACTGAAAGTATATATCACCACTCCTAAACTCGAGCAGTTAAAGTTATCAGGTTCAGGAAGCATTATTGGCATGAATAAATTTACCGGATCTGATCGGTTGAAAGTAAGTGTTTCCGGGGTGGGCGATCTGCGTTTAGAAACCAATACCCCCGAACTGGATGCGAAAATCAGCGGTAGTGGGTCTCTTGTACTTTCAGGTGAAACCCGCGATGCGAAAATTCAAATCAGTGGTATAGGAGATTGTAATGCAGAAGAGCTGAAGGCTGAGAATGCTTCTGTAAAGATATCAGGCGGTGGAGATGTCAAAATATTTGCAGATAATAAATTGGATGTCTCCATTAGTGGTATTGGATCAGTTTATTACAAAGGAGAAGCAGTAGTATCCCAAAAAGTAAGTGGTAGCGGAGAAGTGAAAAAGCTGCAGTAATAAATTAAAAAAGGTAACTCAATCGGGTTACCTTTTTTATGTAAGGTTATTAACCTTATTCCCGGAATTTTTAAAAGCTGATTATGAATTGGAAAGAAAGGATTTTATTGATCTTACTGGCAAGCGTCAACTTTACACATATTCTCGATTTCATGGTGATGATGCCATTGGGTAATTTTTTGATGCCTTATTTTAATATTACACCCGGACAATTCAGCGTGATCGTAGCTTCTTATAGCATAAGTGCTGCTGTATCAGGCTTTGCTGCTGCCTTTTATGTAGATGGCTACGATAGAAAAAAAGTATTGCTATTTGGCTATATCGGATTTACGATTGGTACGCTTTGCTGCGGTATCGCTCCTTCTTATCTGTTATTGTTACTTGCAAGAATCACTGCCGGTTTGTTTGGTGGATTGATCGGTGCACAGGTATTGAGTATCGTGGCTGATAGTTTCCCTTACGAGAAAAGGGGACAAGCCATGGGTATATTATTCTCTGCTTTTTCTTTGGCTTCCATTGTAGGTGTTCCTTCTGCTTTGTATTTGGCCGGATGGTTAGGATGGCATTCACCCTTCTTATCCATTGGAGGTTTGGGTATCATTATAACAGTACTGTTGATGCGTTACCTGCCTTCCATGTCTTCCCATATTCATGGGCAAAGGGTAAAGCCCATCGTGATGCTAAAAAATGTGATGACCAGTAGAATGCAGTTGGTGGCATTGGGTTTATCTGCTGCATTGATGCTGGGGCATTTTCTGATCATCCCTTTTTTGAATCCCTATATGGAATTCAATGTAGGATTTACAGATACACAACGTAATATGATCTATATGGTAGGAGGTATCGCTACTTTCATTACTTCTCCATTCATAGGTAAGATGGCCGATAAATATGGAAAGCATAATACTTTCATGTTCTTTGCATTGGTATCGCTTATTCCCATATTCCTGATCACCAATATGCCTGCTATCAAATATTACTACGTGTTGATAGTAACCGGGGTCTGGTTTGTATTAAGCACAGGTAGAGGTATTCCTGCACAAGCTATTATCAGTAATGTGGTACCGGCAGAGCAAAGAGGTAGTTTCATGAGCTTTAATGGTTCTATTCAACAATTATTCTCAGGAATTGCCTCACTCATTGCAGGAATGATCGTCATCAGCAAACCTGATCATACCATTGTTCATTACTCTTGGGTAGGTTATCTCAGCATAGTGATTGTACTTTTTTCAGTTTTTGTTGCGAAGAAGTTGAAGGGATACGAGCAGTAGTCGATAGACCATAGTCGATAGTCCATGGACCATGGTCTATCGACTATGGTCTACTCCAACCTAAACACCGGATACCTCATATGTGCAGGCTCATAGTAAGGTGATTTCTTATATACAAAATCTAGTTGTGCATTGGCGGATGCAGCAAACTTTTCATCTGTTTTCTTTTTGGCTTCGAGTTCGGCTCTGAGTTCAGGATGTGCTTGTAAATACGTAGCTGCAACATCTTCCCATCTGTAATTACTATAGCCTTCTTTTTGTTGGAGGATGGCATCAAAAAAATTCCAGGAGAAATAGCTGTCATCGGTTCCAATTTCCAGGGTTTCAATCAGGAATCGGTCGGCAGGTTGTCCGGTATTAATAACGTAATCTCCTTTTAGAAAACGGATATTTTCTTTTTGTTGTGATACACGGATGCCTGACTGGCGATAATGTTTTTCAAATGATCTGGTAGCTGTTCTGTAATCCGTGATTCTAGATACTTCCACTTCAATTATTGTATCTTTCTTCAGTCTTTGCATTTCTACGTTGTTGATGGCTAATCTGTCAATTACTTCATGCCATCCTTGTGGAATGATATAGGCTTTAGGTTTACTCACCAATTGTTCGCCTGTGAAATAGTTATAGTACCTGATTTCCTTGGTATATGGCTTTGATCGGTCATAATACATCCTGTTCATTCCGGTTACTTCACTGATTTTTTGAGCAGAAGTATATCCCATGAATTTGATTTGATCGAATCGAGTGGTATCTACTCGATAGGTTTGTGGAAATTCCTGTTGCTGTTTTACAGCTTCAATGGCTTTTTTTCTGGTTGCTTTAATAGCCACAACTTGTTTGGATCCTTCTTCGAGAAATGTTTGCATCAAATCATAAGTACTTTTCACGCGCTGGTCATAGGGTTTCAGCATATGTGTCTCAGGCATAAAGGCCATTGTCTGAAACAAAGCAGCATAACCGCTGCTGTACCTAGGTGCATCATAAAAAGCAGTCCAGTTTCTTTCCGGATTTCCTCCTTCAAAACTTACATACGGAATCAGGTTCCAGTTTTTCTGTTCCATTCCTTTGTACAAGGAAGGCTCAAAAACATCATGTAGATAAGCACCCATAATTGGGCCCAACTTATTATGTTGTGATGTCAGTAATGTCATGGTGTGTTGGTAGTCGGCACCATCACTCACATGGTTGTCTACCAATATATCCGGATTCAAGTAATGAAAAATCTTTGCAAACGCTTTGGCATTGCGACTATCGTTTTTAATAAAATCACGATTCAGATCAAGGTTCTGAGCATTGCCTCTAAAGCCATAGCTTTCCGGTCCATTTTGATTGACCCTGGAAAAGGAATTTCTGTTTAAACTTCCGCCAATGTTATAAACAGGAATGATTCCTAATACTACATTATCAGGAGCTTTGATTTTACCCGTGGCCAAGTCTCTTAAAAACATCATGCTGGCATCAATACCATCCGGTTCTCCGGGATGAATGCCATTGTTGATCATGATCACCAGTTTATTTTTTTTATGCCAGATGGAAGGGTCATGGGTTTTATCATTGCTGAACAGCACCAGATGTAAGGGATATCCAGCGTCTGTAAGTCCAAATTCTTTAATCTGGATGGTAGGAAAAGCAGCATCCAATGCTGTATAGTAGCGTATACATTCTTCATAGGTAACGGTCTGTTTACCTGCTGATTGTTCAAAAACTGTTTGCCATTTCTGTGCAAATAATTGTTGAAACATAAATAGTTGTAGGAGAAGCAGTAATTTTTTCATTATTTTCAATTTGAAAATTTATTCAAAGTAATGGAAAACCCGCATAGTATTCTACTGGTTGAAGATGAAGCCAAACTTGGTCCAATTATCAGGGATGAACTCAGGCGTCAAGGATACTTGGTAGATCTGGCAATAGACGGAAAAGAAGCAGAAGAGGCATTTCAAAACAAATTATATTCAATTGTTTTACTCGATGTAAATCTTCCCTACAAAAGCGGACTGGAGCTCTGCAAAGAATTCAGGGCGGCTAATAAAACGATTCCTATTATCATGTTGACTGCCATTGGTCAAATACAGGACAAAGTAGAAGCATTTGATCTGGGAGCGGATGATTATCTCGTAAAACCTTTCCATTTTGAAGAATTATTTGTTCGAGTTAAAGCCCTGCTCAAAAGAACAGATAAAGGACAGGAAGATGAAAAAATCATTGTCGATGATCTTACGATTGATATGAAAAATAAGTCGGTAGTAAGGGCAGGTATGAATATTAATCTTACAGCTAAAGAGTTTACATTACTTACTTTGTTGGCGCGAAACCGAGAGAGGGTGATTTCCAAACAAGAAATTCTGGAAAAAGTATGGGACCTCACATTTGATACAGGTACCAATACCATTGAGGTGTATATCAGTTTTCTTCGGAATAAAATTGATAAGCCTTTTGAGCATAAACTGATCCATACCAAACCCGGATTTGGTTATTACATCAAATAAATACCAGGATGAGTTTCAAACTCCGTTTTGCCCTTCGTTTTACAGCCGTAGTGGCATTCATCTTGCTGAGTTGCTTTATCGCTATTTATTTTTTGTATGCCAACTTCCGTCAAGAAGAATTTACTAAGAGATTACATCATGAAGGAGAGGAGTTCTATGGTTTTTATCAAAAACAAATTCAGTATAAATCACCGGTAGAGTTGGTTTTTTTTAATGAGATCCAGAAGAATATTCTTGCAGGAGAAGAAATTGTGATATTGGATTCCATACAAAAAGCCATATTTACCTACCCTACCACGATACAGCTAGCCCCCTATCAAAAAATGATCAATGATCTTCAAGCCAATAAGGAACTTGAACGGATGATAGGAGAGAGATTTTATGCCAACGTATATTTCCCATCTGACAAAGTGAATGTTCTGATTTCAGGTATTGATCTGGTGGGACAGCAACAATTATCTAGATTAATTTGGATTTTGGCTTTAGGGTTTACACTGGCATTATTGGTAACGGCTATTCTTTCTTATTGGTTGAGCAGGTCGTTCACCGCACCACTGCTTGAACTGGGTAAACAAATGGGTGATATTACTGGTAGTGACTTGAAGAAAAGAATTCCGGAAAATGCTCAAATCGCAGAAGTTAATTTGATCGCAGGAAAATTTAATGCGATGCTTGCTAGACTGGAAAAGACATTTGAGTTTCAACGAAGTTTTGTTCATCACGCTTCACATGAATTGAGGACACCATTGGCAACCATGTTATCTCATACTGAGTCGGCTTTAAAAAATCAATTGAGTGAAGAGGAATATAGAACTGTATTGGCTTCCTTGCAACAGGATCAAGAACGTATGATTGAACTCACCAATTCACTCTTACTGATCTCTCAATTTGAACAACAAAGTTTTGATAAAGCATGGCCTGTTTGCAGGGTAGATGAGATATTATATGATAAGATCAGTATCAGCGTGAAAATGTTCCCCGATATAGGTATATCATTGGTTTTTAAGAATACACCTTCATCAGATAGCGACCTGAATGTTCGAGGTAATGAAGCCTTACTAAAATCAATGTTCAGTAATCTTATTCGGAATGGCTATCTCTATTCCATGAATAAAAAAGTAGAGATCATACTCGAATTTGTTCAAAACGATATTCTGGTGCATGTGGAGACAAGAGGAGAGCATCTCAGTGAAGAAGAGCGAGAAAAAATAATGATTCCTTTTTTCAGGGGGCAGCAAGCACGTCAAAAAGCTTCCGGTGTGGGATTGGGATTAACCATTGTGCATCGTATCCTGAATATGCATAAAGGCAGTTTGACCTATACGCCCATGCCCAATCAGATAAATCGGTTTACTGTTACGCTACCAAAAGCTACCCCATAAAAAAACCAGCCTATGGCTGGTTTACTATTTTCTAACGAAAAGCTTAATAATTAAGCAGTTACGTTTGCTTTCTTTGCTAATTTGCTCTTCAGGTTAGCAGCTTTGTTTTTGTGGATGATACCACGTTTTGCTAACTTATCGATCATAGAAATAACGTTAGGCAGCTCTTCGGTATACGCTTTCACGTCAGTACCGGCTTTCAAGTCACGGATGGCGTTACGGGTAGTTTTACCATAATAACGGTTACGATCGCGACGCTTAGCAGCTTGTCTCACATCTTTCTTAGTAGCTGAATGATTTGCCATTGTTCTTTTTTTTCAGGACGGCAAAGGTAAGGACTTGAAACCAAAAGAGGAAATTTTTATAAAAAAAACTCCAAGAAGCCTCATTTTGAGCTCCATACACCCTGCAACTTGCCCACCGGTACCTTGATTCTTGTGCCGAAGTACTCAATAGATTTTCGTCAAAATTTAGACATTTTTTCTGCCTTCAATGACCGATATTTGCCAACCTGTTTATCAAACCAGTTGTACAATCTTTACACATGAAGGATTTTTCGTATATCACAAACTCCCATCCTGCATACATCGAGAGTCTTTATCAGGAATTTGTTCAGAATCCTGAGTCTGTTGATCCGGACTTAAAAAAGTTTTTCGAAGGTTTTGATTTTGCTGTGTCCAATGCTTCCGGCACTGTTGTGAGTAGCAATGGTCAAATCACAGCGGCGGAGAGTATTGACTGGATGAAGGAGATCAAAGTGTATCGATTGATCCTCGGATATCGTAACAAAGGTCATCTGATTGCTAAAACCAATCCAATTCGTCAGCGTAAAGACAGAGGGGCTAATCTTGATCTTTCATTCTTTGGTCTTTCAGAAGCGGATTTGAATACTACCTATCAGGCAGGTAATCTGATTGGATTGGGAGCTACTACATTAAAAAATATTTTACAGCACCTCAATAACTGTTATGCTTCGAATGTAGGAATTGAATTCAAGTACATCAGTGATCAGAAAAAAATTGATTGGCTGACCCGTGAAATGGAGCAGCAGTTTGTACAGCCACTTTCACTTGATAAGAAAAAGCGTGTGCTTGAAAAACTGAACCAAGGGGTAATGTTTGAAAAATTCTTGCACACAAAGTATATCGGACAAAAACGTTTCTCATTAGAAGGTGGTGAGACTACGATTGCAGCATTGGATGCCATTATCAATGTAGCAGCCAATCATGAAGTGCAGGAAGTAGTGATTGGAATGGCGCATCGTGGACGTTTGAACGTATTGGCGAATATCATGGGTAAAACCTATGAACAAATATTCAGTGAGTTTGAAGGAACCGCTGTAATGGATCAAACCATGGGCAGTGGAGACGTGAAATACCATATGGGTTATGGAAGTGAAATTCAGACACCTGATCAAAAGACCATTCACTTAAAACTCATGCCTAATCCTTCACATTTGGAAGCAGTAGATCCGGTAGTAGTAGGTTTTGCCAGAGCAAAGGCAGATGTATTGTATAACAGCGATTTTGATAAAATACTTCCCATACTCATTCATGGTGATGCATCGGTTGCCGGACAAGGTATTGTGTATGAAGTGTTGCAAATGAGTAATCTGCGTGGTTATTATACAGGTGGAACCATTCACTATGTCATCAATAACCAGATCGGATTTACGACAGACTTTGATGATGCAAGAAGTGCTGATTATTGTACATCGATTGCATCGATGGTGCAGGCACCTGTATTGCATGTAAATGGAGATGATGCAGAATCTGTGGTAAAATGTGCAGAGATCGCAACACGTTATCGTCAGGAGTTCAACTCGGATATTTTCATTGACATGGTTTGTTACCGCAAACATGGACACAATGAAGGAGATGATCCCAAGTATACCCAGCCACAGTTGTATGCGCTGATTGATAAACACCAGAATCCGCGCGAGATCTATACGCAATATTTGATACAGAACGGAGAACCGGACGCACAGCAATTGGCCAAAGAAATGGAGAAAAAATTCTGGGCCGATTTACAAGAGCGTTTGGATGAAGTGAAACAAAATCCGCTTCCTTACAAATACCAAACCCCTGAATTGGTTTGGAAAAGTATGCGCAAAGCCACAGAAGAAGATTTTGATCAGTCGCCTGTTACAGCCGTTCCCCAAGAACAGATCCAGCAAATGTTTGGTAAGTTGATGAGCTGGCCTGCTGAATTCAAACCACTGAAGAAAGTAGAGAAGTTATTGCAGGATAAAACAAAATTGCTGGAGACAGAACACAAAATAGACTGGGCTACAGCTGAATTGTTGGCATACGGCTCTATTTTAATGGATGGGAATATCGTTCGTATGAGCGGACAAGATGTTCAGAGAGGAACATTCAGTCATCGACATGCGATTCTGCGTGATGAGAATACCAATAAAGGTTACAATCGTTTGAATCACTTTACCGAAAACCAAGAGTCATTCCGTATCTATAATTCTTTGTTGAGTGAATATGGTGTTTTAGGTTTTGAATATGGTTATGCGATGGCGAACCCCAATGCATTGGTCATTTGGGAAGCGCAGTTTGGAGATTTCTGTAATGGTGCACAAACCATGATCGACCAGTTTATTGCTGCAGGTGAACAAAAATGGCAGCGTCAAAATGGAGTGGTGATGTTATTACCACACGGTTATGAAGGACAGGGCCCTGAACATAGTAGTGCAAGACTGGAACGTTTTCTGCAAATGTGTGCAGAATTGAATATGGTCATTACCAATATCACAACTGCATCGAACCTATTCCATGCATTCCGTAGACAACTGGCTTGGAATTTCCGTAAGCCGATGATCAATTTTTCACCGAAAGCTAATCTTAGAAATCCGGCAACTTATAGCAGCATTACTGAGTTATCGGAAGGCGGTTTCAAGGAAGTCATTGACGATGTATTCGTTGAGAATCCAACGCAAGTGAAAAAAGTGTTGTTGTGTACCGGAAAACTATTCTTTGAGATGTCTGATAAACAGCAAAAAGAAAACAGAAAAGATATTGCGATCGTTCGTTTGGAGCAATTATATCCATTGCCACAAAAGCAATTGGAAGCATTGCACAAGAAATACAATAAAGCTACCTGGTTCTGGGTTCAGGAAGAGCCATTGAATATGGGAGCAGCATCATTCCTTCAAATGAATTTAAAAAATATCAATTTTGGAGTGATCAGCCGTAATGCAAGTGCTGCAACAGCTACAGGTTATGCAAAAGTGCATGCAGCAGAGCAAGCAGAGATCATCAATACAGCATTTGATATTTAAATAATTGAATTACAACCTTATCATTATAAAGTAATAAACAGGTATCCCCGATGATTGAGATAAAAGTACCAACAGTAGGAGAGTCCATTAACGAAGTAACCTTGTTAAAGTGGACGAAAAAAGACGGCGAGTGGGTTGAGCGTGATGAAGTGATCGCTGAATTGGAAAGTGAGAAAGCCACTTTTGAAGTAAATGCGGAACAAGCAGGTATACTTACCACTGTGGGTAAAGAAGGCGACACACTCAATATCGGAGATGTGCTGGCAAAAATTGATGAAACTGTAGCTAAGCCGGAAGGCGCCGCTGCTCCTGCACCCAAAGAAGCGGCAACAGCAGTGCCTGTGAAAAATGAAGCGCCAGTAACAGCTGTGTCTAATGATATCAAAGCAACACCTGTTGCTTCAGCTATTATCGCTGATAAAAAAGTAGATCCTTCTAATATCAAACCAACGGGTGCCGGAGGAAAGATTGTAAAGCACGATGTATTGGAAGCTTTGGCCAATCCGGGTAAAAAAGCATTTTCGGGCGGAGAGTTATACAGCAGAAATATACGTCAGGAGAAGATGAGCAATCTTCGTAAAACCATCAGCAAACGTTTGGTGGAGGCCAAGAATACAACAGCGATGCTCACCACTTTTAATGAAGTGGATATGACACGCATCATGGACGTGCGTAAACAATACAAAGACAAGTTTAAAGAACTGCATGGTGTGAACCTCGGTTTCATGAGCTTCTTTGCAAAAGCTTGTGCTATTGCATTAGGTGAATGGCCATCTGTAAATGCGTACATTGATGGAGACCAATTGGTATACCATGATTATGCGGATATCAGTATCGCTGTTAGTACTCCACGTGGATTAACAGTACCTGTTATGCGTAATGTAGAAAGTCTAAGCATGGCTGATATCGAAAAGAAAGTAGTGGAATTAGCAGGTAAGGCCCGCGACAGCAAACTAACAGCCGAAGAATTACAAGGAGGAACATTTACCATCACCAATGGAGGTGTATTTGGCAGTTTAATGAGTACTCCTATCATCAATATCCCACAAAGTGCAATTCTTGGAATGCACAAAATCCAGGAAAGACCAATGGCTATAAACGGACAAGTGGTGGTTCGTCCGATGATGTATTTAGCCCTGAGTTATGATCACCGCATCATTGACGGACGTGAAAGCGTTAGCTTCCTTGTACGAGTAAAGGAACTGCTTGAAAATCCTGAATTGTTGCTCTTCGGGAAAGACCCGGTGAAAACATTACTGGAAGTATAGTTTTCGAAAATTTAATGTAAATTCATTAAGGCACATCTGGAAACAGAGCTCGCTTGAAACGAGGTATGTTTCCAGGTGCGCTGATGTAACCTCATACCCTATGATGCGATTCCAGTCATACTTCAATACTGCCGTGTCCCTAATTCAAGGGTATAATGGATCGCAGCCTTTGGTACATTATCTGAAAGCATATTTTGCCCAAGAAAAAAAACATGGGGCTAAGGATAGAAAATACATCACTCACCTTTGTTATAGTTACTATCGGCTCGGACATGCACTAAAAGAGTTAACGATAAAAGAGCGATTGAAAATCGCCCTATTCTTTGCAGAAAAAACACCCGGGTATTGGTCCGGCTTGTATAAACCTGAATGGATAAAAAATTGGAATGCAGATTTAGAGCAAAGAGTCGGTTTTATTGAACAACTCTATCCTGTTTTTAGCATCCAGCATATTTATCCATGGAAAGAGGAAATGAGTGAAGGAGTAGAACTTCCTGAATTAAGCATTGGTGAGTTTACACAACCTGATCTTTTTATTCGTGTGAGACCCGGATTTGAAACTGTTGTCCGAACAAAACTGAGTGATGCAGCCATTCCTTTTCAGGAATTATCTGATGCTACACTGGCATTATCCAATGGAACAAAACTGGATACCATTCTTGAGATCGATAAGGAAGTAGTGATACAGGATTTGAATTCCCAAAGAGTAAAATTATTATTACCGGCACAGCTACCATCACCTGTTCGGGTTTGGGATTGTTGTGCTGCCAGTGGGGGTAAATCTATTTTAGTGTATGATCACTTGCGAGATGTGTCACTAACTGTATCAGATGCCAGGATTTCTATTCTCCACAATCTGAAGCAACGATTTGAAAGAGCAGGTATTGATCAGTATGATGCTTTTATTGCAGATTTATCAGTCTCCACTTTTACTTATACCGGTGAACCTTATGATCTAGTCATTTGTGATGCACCCTGTACCGGCAGTGGTACATGGTCAAGAACACCGGAGCAACTTGCTTTTTTCAGTACCGATAAAATAACATTGTACACAGCACTGCAAAGAAAGATCACGCAGAATGTGGCAACAACAATACAACCCGGCGGATATCTGTTGTATATCACCTGTTCTTTGTTCAGAAGAGAAAATGAAGAGATCGTAAAACAATTACTAGAACAGAATCATTCGCTTGAATTGGTTGTGCAGCAACTGATGACAGGGTATCATCAAAAATCGGATACGATGTTTGCAGCTTTGTTAAGAAGAAAGCATTAAAGTGCAATCAAATCACCCCGCTGAATAATCCCACCACCAATCACATCATTCCCTTCATAGAATACGGCACTTTGTCCGGGAGCAATGCTTTTTACATTTTCGTAAAAGCGAACGCGAATTCCATTTTCATGGTTGTATAAGTTGGCAAGTGCACCCTGATCTTTGTAACGGATTTTCGCCATTACTTCCATTCCATCAGAGATACCATCGTATTTGATCCAATTCATTTTGGTGACCAACATATCATTTTGTTCCAAGTCTTCTTCATCGCCTAGTACAACTGTATTTGTATCAGGATCGATAGCCGTTACATATGCAGGTTTCCCCAAAGCAATATCTAGACCTTTTCGTTGACCAATGGTATAAAAAGGATAGCCTTTATGCTGCCCCAATTTTTTCCCGTTTTTATCTATAAACCATCCGCCGTTCACTTTTTCTTCCAGTCCATCTACATTTCTTTTTAAGAAACCACGATAATCGTTATCGGGAACAAAACATATTTCATAGCTCTCGCTTTTTTTAGCGAGTTCGGGATAGCCCAGATCCATGGCCATTTGGCGAATATCTTTTTTGTGGTATTTACCTAAAGGCATGATGGTTCTACTGAGCAGTTCCTGATCCAGTCCCCACAATACATAACTCTGGTCCTTGGTAGCGTCCAAGCCTTTGCTGATCACATAGCGGTCGTTGGTATGTTGTCTGATTTCTGCATAATGCCCTGTTGCGATAAAATCACAATTCAAAGCATTGGCTCTTTTGAGTAAGGCGCGCCATTTAATATGCGTATTGCACATGACACATGGATTGGGTGTACGTCCTGCAAGATATTCCTCCACAAAATTTTCAATCACAAAATCTCCAAACTCTTCACGGATATCAAGAATGAAATGGGGGAATCCATGATGTACTGCTGCCTGACGGGCATCGTTGAAAGAATCAATATTGCAGCAACCTGTTTCTTTAGAGCTGGTGCCACTGCTGGCATAATCCCATGTTTTCATGGTAATACCTACCACTTCATATCCTTCATTATGGAGCATGAGTGCCGTAACGGTACTATCTATACCGCCACTCATCGCCACCAACACTTTTCCTTTACGGCTCATGTAATTTGAATTAGTCTGCAAAAATACAGTAAGCGCCGGAAT
Organism: Sediminibacterium sp.; assembly: GCF_051861365.1. Lineage (NCBI taxonomy): Bacteria > Pseudomonadati > Bacteroidota > Chitinophagia > Chitinophagales > Chitinophagaceae > Sediminibacterium > Sediminibacterium sp. Next base: position 78,296 of record NZ_JBHYCW010000014.1, read on the forward strand.
TCAGGGGTGTGTAGCGGCTTTTCAGTGCCAAACGGGGTTTCGAATAACGAAAAATCACAGGTCTACCGCCATTAACTTAAAAGTGTCGCTCCACCCGTCATACACAAAACTGCAATACCGAAGCACATCTCTGCCGATAATACCGTCATAGGGGGCATTGCTGTAATCGCCTTCTACCAGATCAATCGGTAAGGCTTTTTCCCTGAAAATGGGTAGGTAAAGGATCGCACGAAATAGTTTGAGTTCATATCGTCCTCCTGCACCATCAACTGTAGCATCATCACGATATCGATTCAATTGTAGGCGTTCGATGATGGATTTGTCTAGTCCGGAAATATTCGAACCGGTATCTATCAATAAGCGGGTGGTGATATAAGTATGGAATCCATTGAAGTTTTTGACATTCAAAAAAGTTTCTTCATCCGTATGAATTTCAGCTTCAACGATAGGGCCGTGATCTTGTAAGGTTGGAATGGTTAATTGTAATCCCTGCATATGGTAAACAATTTATCATCAGGTATTGATAATTGGAAAGCTTGTTAAACCAAATTCCTTACCTGATTAAACAACGTTGAAAATTTGCGGTAAATACGGTATCCACGATTAGTCATTTTGCCGATATTTACCGAAACTATTAAGCTATGATAAAATTATTGGTGATCGGCAATCTGGGAAAAGATGCCATTTTGAACAATGTGAACGGAAAGAATGTGATCAATTTTACGGTAGCACATACTGAAAAATATAAAGATGCTCAGGGTGTACAAAAAGACCGCACCGTATGGGTGGATTGTTCTTATTGGACAGACCGCACAGGTGTAGTTCCATACCTGAAAAAAGGAACGCAAGTGTATGTAGAGGGTAATCCGGATGTGAGAACCTATACTACTCAAGATGGTAGAAACGGAGCTTCTCTTACTTTGCGGGTGTTGAGTATTCAATTGATAGGAACCAAAGGGGGTGAAGGAGCTAGTGGCAACCCCGCCTCCGGTAACAGTGGTTATACACCACAAACACCTGCCTATGGAGGTCAACCGGTCGTATCCTCACCCAATGAATTAACAGAGCCCATGGATGATTTGCCGTTCTAATCAAACCAAGTCACATAATTTATCAAGAGGTTGTATCAAAAATCGGATGCAGCCTCTTTGTTTTATCATCGACTACGGACCATAAGCCATGAACCATACGCGACCAACCCAATCTCAAGTTGCTTATTTCACTTCTGAGGCACCCAATTTATATGTTCAATTAATTTAATTTATTGATTATTTGGTAGTTATCATGCAAAAAAACGTAGAGATACGCTCATTTTGCGTAGTTCTACGTAGTGCTATTTTTTAACTATGGAATAATATTGTATTGAAAGAGTGCTTCTATTTCTTCCAGGACATCAGAAGAATACTCATCAACTAACAGGATATTATTGAAATACCGGCTAACTGTTTATGACATCAAACCGGGCATTTCAAGAGCGGGTCGGTTCATGGGGGGATCAGCCCGCTCCTGTTTTATCTACTCTTCCCATATATTTACAAATCATAGTAATTAGAGAAAATGCAACACTTAATTTCCTTACAGGAAGCTATTGATATGACTGCTCGATACCAAGCAGATGTTCCCGCAGGTATGGTGAACTCAGAAACATTTCATAAAGAAGCAGTCTCAGCCTTATTAAGTCAACCCGGATGTGTATCTCTTAGAGTTTATTATGGTAAACAAACAGATGATACGATCCATACGATATTAGTGGGCGTTGATGAACAAGGGGCAGACATGATTCAAACATCCGATCTTATTTTAGAGGAGGGTGCCCGCTGCCCACCGTTTTGTCCTCCTATGTCTTCACCATTGAACGGTTAATTTGAATGGCAGACCAGATCAGACAAATAATATCGTACGGTTTAGTAATTGTGATGGCCTTAGGGGTAATATATGCCATCATCCGCAAAAAAAGGATGGGGGTCTATTATAGACCGTTTTACGTCTATATGATTGTGGCATTTGTATTTGAATTATTGATTAAGACTATTATTCACTTAGGCTATAAAAGTCCACTCATCAGCAATTGCTATGTTTTAATTGAATTTCCCATTTTTTTATGGCTCTTTTATAATTGGAGTTCCCGAAACAATAAGATTTTTTTCATTGGACTATTTCTAGCCGGTGTAGTGATCTGGATATTTGATAATCTGATCCTGAACAGTATCTTTCAAATAAATTCTTATTATAGGATTTATTATTCTGCAGTACTTATTCTTTGTTCTATCAATCAACTCAACAAAGTGATTTTTCAGGATGATATTACGCTCTGGAAAAATGCCGTTTTTTTGATCTGTGTCACTTCAATTGTTTATTATAGTTATCGTATTTTTATTGAGAGTTTATTCCTTTTTCAACAGGAATTCAGTAATGATTTCTTTAGAGGAGTATATTATATCATGGTTATTGTGAATTTTTTAGCACATTTGGTATATACATTAGCAGTACTATGTATTCCAGCGAAGCAAGAATTTACCTTACGATACTGATTACCACCCTGATAATTGGTACGATTCTCGCCTTTTTTCTTGTGACCGTTATTCGACAACATAAAAAAAGGTCAAGGCAATACGAGGACCGATTACGAATGGAAGTTGAATTGCTTGAAGCCGAAAGAGGGCGTATCGCTTCTGATCTTCATGATGATCTGGGTCCGCTATTATCTGTCATCAAAATGAATCTCCATTTATTGGATACAAAAGATAAAAATGATTTGATGATATTGGGTAAAACATCTACCCATATTGATCATACAGCTGTAAGCTCCCCATAATTTAGTGCCACGTTTAGTTAGAGTTTTCTAAGGTAATATTTTTCTGTTTTTCCTCCCATTTGTTTGCATATCGTATTGGTGATAAATAGCCCAATGACTTATGCGGTCTCTCGGTATTGTAATCCATTCTCCATTCTTCTGTTTGTTCCCTTACCTCCGATAAACGATAAAACAGGTAAGCATTTAATACTTCTCTTCTGATACTTCCATTTTTTCTTTCGATGTATGCATTTTGGGTAGGTTTCCCCGGTTGAATAAATTGAATCGTTATCTGTCTACGCTCATCACTGCACCATTCTTCTAGCTTATGACTGATAAATTCAGGACCATTGTCGCAACGGATATTTGCAGGTTTACCCCTTTGTGCAATCAGTCTTTCCAGCACTCTGATTACCCTAAGAGACGGCAATGACGTATCTACTTCAATAGCCAATGATTCTCTGTTAAAATCGTCCATTACATTGAACAAACGGAACCTTCTT
>NZ_JBHYCW010000015.1:0-77906 GCF_051861365.1 Sediminibacterium sp.
CTTCTGGAATATTTGAATATCCAACAGTAAACTTGAGTTGTTTTACTGCTGCTGAACCTCCCGGAAGCTGATAACCAATATTTATGAGATTAGCAGATAGTGATACAATGGTAGAATCAAACTTTAAAAGATTGTCGGAGCTAATTCCTTCCAGATTCTTGTATGCCAATACGCAATCTTTAAAAAGTTGCTCAAAATAACTTACATCAATGGTTGAAAGACGCTCGCTTATTGAACTATGGCTGATTTTACTACCCGGATATTTATTCTTTAGACTTTGAAAAACCATTGATTCATAAGCAGATTTCATAGTCCTTAAGCTATTTTCCTTACGACTCAATAGGCAATACAACAGTAGTTTTAAAATAACTTCCCCTTGTAGCTTTTTTGTATAATGGTCAACATTGGTAGAAACTGCCAGACGTTCAAGGCTGTTGGACGGAATCAAGCGTAGCAATGCGTCAACTTTCATGCACTTGAAACGAAAAAATTATCAAATTCGTCTAATTATGCTTATTTCTTCCGAACACCTGTGGTCAGGCGACCAACAACGGCGAGGGTGTGGCGCCAACGTTATATAATTTACAACATCTCACAGACGATCAAACTAAAACTTTATACAAAAAATTATATTGGGACCCAATACATGCAGATCAAATTATTGACGGCGATCTTCGATTCTTATTATTCGATTTCTTTGTAAATTCTGGAGGAAATGCAGTCAAAGTATTACAGAGAACAATAAATGAAACGGGGGGAGCGCCAGTAGCGGTTGATGGCGTAATGGGGGCAAATACACTAAACGCAATTAATGCCATAAATCCAATTACTTTATACAATAACTTTAAGTCTAATTGTAAGCTTCCCTAAACTCCGGCCATTTGAAAGTTAGCAAAACTGTTAAGTTAGTTCTTTTACTTTTCTGAAAGAAACTATGAACGATTCTCAAGTTTTCAATTAACGCGAAAAATCTATCTCCCATCATACTAAAACCCTTTAATCAATCCTGTGTATGTAATAACTAAACATATTACCGATAGTGTTTTGATGGTAGCTGTAGTTATACCTGACTGCATGACAAACCTGATCTTTATTTCATTTTGCATTTTTAAAAAATTTCTAAAAATCAGCCTGCCCAGCCTTCACGATCCAAACTTCTATAATGAATCGCTTCCGCTAAATGCTCCGGCTGTATATCTTCACTACCCGACAGATCAGCAATGGTTCTGCTCACTTTTAAAATACGATCATACGCTCGGGCGCTAAGATTTAATTTTTCCATCGCGCGTTTGAGTAAGTTTTCACCCACACTACTGATCCTACAAATTTCCCGAAGCTGTTTACTACTCATTTGTGCATTGGCATACACACCATTTTCTCCATTGTATCGCTGTGATTGTATCTCTCTTGCTTTGATCACACGTTCGCGAATGCTTGCAGAGTTTTCTCCTTGTTGCTGATTACTGAGTTCACTAAATGCAACGGGGGTTACTTCTACATGCAAGTCAATCCTATCTAATAATGGACCGGATACCTTGTTTAAATATTTCTGAACCATACCCGGTCCGCAGGTACATTCTTTTTCGGGGTGGTTGTAATAGCCGCAAGGGCAAGGATTCATCGACGCAATCAACATGAAATTTGCAGGAAAATCAAGGGCAATTTTGGCTCTTGAAATCGTTACCCGTCTTTCTTCCATCGGTTGACGCATCACTTCTAAAACCGTTCTTTTAAATTCAGGTAACTCATCTAAAAATAAGACCCCATTATGCGCCAATGATATTTCACCCGGTTGAGGAACACCACCACCACCTACCAATGCCACATCACTTATCGTATGATGTGGTGACCTAAACGGACGCTTACTGATCAATGCACTATGCTCCGGTAATTTACCTGCAACGCTGTGGATCTTAGTTGTTTCGAGTGCCTCTTGTAAACTCAGCGGAGGCAGAATGGTAGGTAAACGTTTCGCCAACATAGTTTTACCTGCACCGGGTGGACCAATTAAAATAGCGTTATGTCCACCGGCCGCTGCAATCTCCAAAGCGCGTTTGATGTTTTCTTGTCCCTTTACATCAGTGAAATCAAATTCAAATAGATATTGATCGCCAAAAAACTCTTCTCGTGTATTGACGATCACAGGTTGTAAACTGTTTTCATCTGCAAAGAATGCTACCACTTCATCCAAATGTTCTACGCCATATACATTCAAGTTGTTCACCATACCTGCTTCACGTGCATTGGCTTTGGGTACAATCAATCCTTTAAAACCTTCCTTTCTCGCTTGAATGGCAATGGGTAAAGCACCCTTGATAGGTTGAATACTTCCATCCAAACTCAATTCTCCCATGATCACATATTCTTTCAACGCCTCAACATTTTCTAGTTGCTCACTGGCACCCAATATCCCTAATGCAATGGGCAGATCAAAAGAAGAACCTGATTTTCGAATATCAGCCGGAGCTAGGTTCACAACGATCTTAGTACGTGGCATATCAAAATCATTCGTTTTGATAGCACTCTCTGTTCTTTGCAAACTTTCACGAATCGCATTATCGGGTAATCCAACAATCTGGTACCCTTGTCCGGCACTCACATTCACCTCAATCGTAATTGTAATCGCTTCCACACCATAAACAGCGCTGCCGAATGTTTTTACGAGCATAAAGGGAAAGTAAAAAGTAAAAAATCAAAATTCAAAAGTCAAAAGAAAGGAAAAATACAGAAGCAAAAACCAAGATGAGTAAAACAGGTAATAATACACGTAGAAACACCTGATTGATCTGTGATTTTTAGATCTGTGATTTCTTGATTTTTTACTCCTTCAAATCAAGAAATCACAGATCTAAAAATCAAACTTCTAAAGCTTCTCAAGCAGCTCCACCACCCCCTCTCTCTTCAAAATCAAATACCCCAATCTGTCATTGCTGATGCCTTCTTTTAATTGATAGCTGAAGACCAGTTGTTCATCTTGTACACTGGTTTCGAAATAGCGGAATTGAATATTGCTGTATTGTTGCAGTGGTTCTCCTATTTCATATAAATGCGTGGATAAGATAAACAGTACATTTTTCATTTTGCGCAAACCCTCAATCACTGTAGTACTACATTTCATAGCATCTTGTACATTGGTTCCCTTGAAAAGCTCATCAATAAGAATGAGCCAGTTTCTACCATCACTGATTTTTTCAATGGTATTGCGGATACGTTGTACTTCATTGAAAAAATAGCTTTCTCCTTTTATGATATTGTCGACCACATTGATATTACTCAGTAATCCATCAAACAAACTCAACTGCATCTTGGTTGCAGGTACTGCCATACCTAAATGTGCCAGATATACACTCACGCCTACCGCCTTGATAAAGGTACTTTTCCCCGCCATATTTGCACCCGTTAAGAACAGAAAATTCTTATCGCGACTCATATCCACATTGTAAGCAGTAGGCGTTTGTAATAGTGGGTGATACAATCCTGTTGCTTCAATAAAAGGTTGTGCAGACTGGCTCACTTCCGGGAATGAAAAATGATATTTTTTACAAGCGATACTTAAAGATAGAAATGCATCGATTCGACTATAAATATCAATCAATTCAAAAATCTGATTTTTATAATGCGAACGAATGAAATCTGCATAACTGAGGATACGCCAATTGACCAGGTCTTCTTTTGATTGTGTGCCGATCTCAGGAATCAATCCTTTATTCAACAACATATCAATTCTCTCTGCCCATATTTTCAACTGTGTACTATTGCTACTTTCTTTTAACAACGCACTGACCTGCATCATTCCTTTGATAAAATCAATACAATGTGTGAGGGTATACCGTGTCAAAGAAAAATCAGGTGCATTGAAAAGCTTATACGTGAAACTATTGAATACATTGGGCTGTGTAGGATACTTATTGATCTGCGATTCATAAAAACGAACAATCACCATAATGGTTCCATTGGTAATAGAAGTCGGCCATTGATCGCTCACTTGCATCAGGTCCTTAATGATCTGTTGATTGCTGAGAATGGCATCTACAGTGGCTAAAGGCTTTGACACGATATCATACAAATAATCTCTACCACCACCGGTTTGCGTATGATCTAAAAAATGAACAACCGATAATTCTTCCTCACTATGAAAAATGGAGAGGTCAGCTAGTGTGGTTTTATCTATTTGCATATGATTGGTTTTTTGGTCGATGGTCCATAGTCCATGGTAGATTTTTTACCATGGACTATGGACCATCGACTATCTCTCAAAGCTCAACCTCATTCCCCTCTTAGACTCATCAAATACCCCTTTTCCATAAACAGGATGTCCATTCACAAAAGTGTAGTTGATGGTTGCGGGGAGTGTCATGCCTTCGAGCGGGCTCCAGCCACATTTATAAAGAATATTGTCTTTTTGAATGGTATTCGATTGATGCATATCTACCAGTACCAAATCTGCAAAATATCCTTCACGAATAAATCCTCTTTCCTTGATCTGAAAACACTGTGCTACAGCATGACTCATTTTCTCTACAACTTTCTCAATACTAATTTTTCCTTCTTTCACATAATGTAACATGAGTCCCAGCGAATGTTGGATCAATGGTAATCCGGCATGGGCATGTTCATAATCTTCTTGTTTCTCCGCCCAGGTATGAGGTGCATGGTCTGTGGCGATGACATCCAAGCGATCATCTAGTAAAGCTTCCCATAATGCTTGTCTATTGTGGGGTGCTTTGATAGCGGGATTACACTTGATCTGATTACCCAAACGGGCATAATCATCACTGGTAAAATGGAGATGATGTACACATACTTCCGAAGTAATGCGTTTATCTTTTAACGGAAGCATGTTGCCAAAAAGCTGCAATTCTTTGGCTGTCGTAATGTGCAGGATATGTAATCGCGTATTGTACTTTTTTGCGTATTGAATGGCCCGGAAAGAGGATTCAAAACAAGCATCTTCATTTCGAATGATCGGATGATCAGAAGGCTCGAGAATACCTTTTTTAGCTTTTAGTGCAGCCAGGTTTTCTTTAATGATACTTTCTTCCTCACAATGGGTAGCAATTAATACTTCAGAACCTTCAAATACTTTTTCCAGAATCAATGGATTATCTACCAACAAATTCCCGGTAGAAGAGCCCATGAATATTTTGATACCACAGATCTCATTTTTCTTTTCATTGGTTCGTAGCACTTCATCCAGGTTATTATTCGAAGTACCCATGAAGAATGAATAATTGGCCAGTGAAGTATTTCTTCCGGTTTCATATTTCTGTTCCAATAATTCTTGAGTAAACGCAGGTGGACTGGTATTCGGCATTTCCATAAAGCTGGTAACACCACCTGCCACAGCTGCTTTTGCCTCCGTGTAAATAGTGGCTTTATGGGTAAGTCCGGGTTCGCGAAAATGAACCTGGTCGTCTATTACACCGGGTAAAAGATATTGCTGACTACCATCGATTTCTACTGCATTTACAGCAGGGTTTAGTGAGCCGCCAACTTTTTCGATTCTGGAATTTCTGATCCATACGTCACCATGTGTAATCGTTCCTTCGTTTACAATGGCGGTATTTTTAATGATATAATCTTTCATAAGCAATGCATTAGCAATGCTGCAATTTATTACATCATGAGCAGTAAACCTCAATCTTCCAAATGAATAGAGAAAATGATCATGCGGGATTGAATCTTATCCAAAACATTGGAGTATTTAAGATTCCGATCATATTGATGAATATTGGATAACCCATAACTGAATTTGATCTCCGGAGAAACGGTTACAAAGGGCAAATAAAAATTAAAACCGATGCCTGTTTCAAAGCCAAAATCATTTCTTTTCAGTTTTAGCAGGTCCTCTGATAAACGAGCAGATGAATTACTGGATAAGTCTGTATCTAGTTTAATACCCCCTAACAAATAGGTTCTGAAATTACCGATACGGTCGGAATTGAATTTAAATTGTAATGGTAAGCTGATGAGTGTAGCCGGTAACGTTTGTTTTTGAAAAGAAGCTTCTCCCGGTTTCGTAGGCCCTAAACGATAAGCCATAAATTTTGAGCCGCCAATGATCAGTTGCGGATTGGCACGAAATTCAAATCGATTGGTCATTTTAACCGTTGCTAAAAGTCCCATTACAATACCACCACTGGCTCCGGGTTCAACAGATAAGACTGAATCGGATTGCAGAAAAAGGGGTGATTTATTTTGATGGAGATAGGAACTATTATAGCCCAATGTCAGACCAAAATAATAAGGCAGGTCATCGTGATTAGGACGATAACGTTGCTTCTGCGCCCCTACAGACACAGAAGAAAAAAGGATGACCGCAAACAGGATTACTTGCTTCCGCAATAAATAGTGCATATGCCGAAACTGAGTTTTTTCAAATAAGTTTGAGTAAATCCTGCTTCATGCATAATATTTAAAAAGTTTTCTCCTTCAGGGAAGGCTTGAACACTATCGTTCAGGTATTGATACGCATCTTTATTATTTGCAAATAGTTTTCCTACACCCGGTGTAATCACATTGGTATAAAAATCACACATTTTTCTGAAAAGTGGCTGTTTTGGTCTGGAGAATTCCAGAACCACCAATTTTCCACCCGGACGAAGTACCCGATACATTTCTGACATTCCCTTATCCAAGTGAGCGAAATTCCGAACACCAAAGGATACGGTAATGGCATCAAAATGGTTATCGGGGAAATGAATGGTTTCACTGTCTCCGGTTTGAAGGCTGATGTGATCGGTCAGGTTTAGTTTTTTCAACTTCCCTCTTCCGAGTTCCAACATCCCTTCAGAAATATCTATGCCAATGATCTTGTTGGTTTTAAGCATCTGATGCGTCATAATGGCTACATCAGCAGTACCAGTTGCCACATCCAATACCAACTGCGGATGAATATCTTTCAGTTGTCTGATTGCCTTTTTCCGCCATTGGATATCTATACCCGCTGTCAGAAAACGATTTAAAAAATCGTATCGGAAAGCGATACTGTTGAACATCTCTGCTACCTGCTCCTTTTTTCCTTTTTCACTTTGCTGGTAAGGAACCACCTCATCGTGCGCAAACTTTGCCATAAGGCAACAAAGATATTGATTTCCATCCTGAAGGTCAGTCATTGTTGCGTTATAGCCCTTAAAACAGGGGTTAATGTTTCGCAAATATTGATTTTGAACTGTTTTTCTCGATGGTTGGAAAGCCGCGAAGGCTTATTATCTTCGTTTGAATGAGGGCTCGAATTTATAAATCAACGGGTAGTTGGTATATCGCTAAAGGGGAAGACGGACGTTTGTACAATGCCCGTATCAAAGGTGTGATGAAAATTGAGGGGATCACGTCTACCAATCCTATTGCAGTGGGTGATGAAGTAGAAATGGAGATTGAGGAGGTAGAAGAAGAGTCTGCCATCATCAGTACCATTCATGATCGGAAGAATTATGTGGCCCGTATCTCACCTCACAATAAACATTTGCATCATATCATTGCATCTAATCTGGATCAGAGTTTATTATTTGTAACCTTAAAAGACCCTAAAACCTCTCAGGGTTTTATGGACCGATTTTTAATCTCTTGTGAAGCCTATCATGTTCCGGCTATCATCGTTTTTAATAAATCAGATATCTATCGCAAAAAAGAGATGGAAAAATTTGAACAGTTACAAGATATCTATACAAAGATTGGTTATCAAGTATTGCTGTGCAGTGTTGAAAAAAGGGAAGGATTAGAAGTGCTTAAAAACATACTTCATAACAAAACATCTTTACTCAGTGGACATAGTGGTGTGGGAAAATCAACCTGTGTGAATGCATTGTTTCCTGAATTCAACTTGCGTACACAAGAAGTGAGTGGATGGAGTGGCAAAGGAATGCATACCACCACTTTTGCAGAAATGTTTGACCTACCGGGTGGAGGTCACATTATTGACACCCCGGGTGTTCGTGAATTTGGTCTCGTTGATATAGAAAAAGAAGAACTTGCACATTATTTTCCGGAAATGAGAAAAAAGATGAATGACTGCCAATTCAATAACTGCATGCATATTGAAGAACCCAATTGTGCGGTGAAAAAAGCAGTGATGCAAGGAGAAATTTCTGAAGAAAGATATATCAGTTATAGGACGATATTGGATACGATGGGGGAGGAATATTAGTTGATAGTTGATAGTTGACAATTGACAGAGAAAACAGCAATATTCTTGTTCCTATCAACTGTCAACTAACATCTGTCAACCCTACTTTCCTTCCTGAAACCAAGAAGCATACATCACATAGTTATTTGAGATGCGTTTGATTTCTCCGTTGATGAGTTCTTGGGAAATATCTTTCACCTTTTTAGCAGGAACACCTGCATAGATACAGCCTGCTTCCACAACAGTTCCTTCTAATAGTACAGCACCTGCGGCAATGATGGAATTGCTGTGAACAACACAACGATCCATTACAATGGCGCCCATACCAATGAGTACATTATCATGAATGGTACAGCCATGTACCAAGGCATTATGTCCGATGGATACGTTATTTCCGATTTCAGTAGCATTTTTTTGATACGTGCAATGGATGACTGCACCATCCTGAATATTCACTTTATTACCCATTCGGATATAATGAACATCGCCTCTTACTACTGCATTGAACCATATACTACAATCATCACCCATGATCACATCACCAACAATGGTGGCATTGGGCGCAATAAAACAATTTTCACCAAATTGAGGATGTTTACCAAGGACGGGGAGGATTAATGGCATTTTTTTTAGTTGACAGTTGATAGATAATAGTTGACAGATTGTTTAAAGTTACAATCAAAATAGTTAGATCGTATACTTTAAATCAAGAGAATATAACTGAAGCGAACCGCCTTGTATTTAGGCGTTTGGAAATATATTAGCGGCATTATATTTTGCAAAATTGGAGTAAAATATAATACATGACTTACTATGAAAATTTAATAGTTTGGAAAAAATCGATGGAGTTGGTAGGCGAAGTATACAGGGTTACAAAACTATATCCTCGAGAAGAATTGTACGCTCTTACAGCTCAATTACGTAGAGCAGCTGTATCTATTCCGGCTAATATCGCAGAAGGTTGTGGTCGTAATTATAAAAAGGATAGTATACAATTCTTCCATGTGGCTAGAGGTTCAATGTATGAACTTGAAACTTTACTGAAGATAGCGGTATTAATAGAAATAGTACCCCAAGAAGAGGTTCAAAAAATTATTCCTTTATTGCATGAATGTTTAAGAATACTCAATGGGTTTATTACCTATTTCGAGCAAGGCCTGCTTAAATAGTTACTATCTTTATTTCGTCTTAATCATTGCCAACGAATTTTTTCTGTCATCCGTCAACTATCATCTGTCAACTCATGAATAACAGGGAACTTTTTCTTCAACATGTTGCCCAGACGTCTTCTGCTCCGATTGGGTTAGAGATCACTAAAGCAAAGGGCATACATCTTTGGGATACCTCGGAAAAAAAATATGTTGATCTCATCTCCGGTTTTAGTGTTTGTAATATCGGTCATAGCCATCCTGCTGTGGTGAAAGCTGTTCAGGAACAGGCTGCTGAATACATGCACTTGATTGTTTATGGTGAGTTTATAGAAAGCCCACAAGTACAATATGCAAAACTGCTGACTAATCATCTACCTGCTTCTTTGAACTGTGTATACTTTACCAACAGTGGTGCTGAAGCTACAGAAGGGGCTATGAAGTTGGCTAAGCGTATCACTGGAAGATCTAAAATGATTGCTTTCCATAATGCTTATCATGGAAGTACACACGGAGCCTTGAGTATTATGGGAGGAGAATATTGGCGCAATGCTTTCAGACCTTTATTGCCGGATATCTTGCATTTTAATTATGATGATGATGCAGTACTTGAATCCATCGACTCATCTGTTGCCTGTGTGATCCTAGAAACGGTTCAAGCAGAAAGTGGTATTACCGTTCCTCGCAAAGAGTGGTTACAAGCCATCAGAAAAAAATGTGATGAACACTGTGTGCTACTTATTTTTGATGAAATTCAAGCAGGCTTTGGTAGAACCGGTACCGTTTGGGCATTTGAACAATTCAATGTTGTGCCCGATATTTTACTACTAGGAAAAGCACTAGGTGGCGGCATGCCTTTGGGTGCTTTTATTGCCGATAAAAAATTAATGTCAACTTTAACGTACAATCCTGTACTCGGACATATCACCACTTTTGGTGGTCATCCTGTGAGTTGTGCAGCCGGTAAAGCAGCTTTTGAAATATTATTATCAGGTGATTTGATCGCGAGCGCTAAAAAGAAAGAGCATATTTTACAAGAAGAACTCAAACATCCGGCTATTCTCGCAAAAAGTGCACATGGCTTATGGATGTCGCTGAAGTTTAAAGATGATTTTACCAATCAAGCCATCGTACATCAATGCGTAAAAAATGGATTGATTACGGATTGGTTTTTGTTTGCTCCCGATCGTTTGAGAATTGCACCACCACTGATTATTTCTGAAGATGAACTCTCTGCAGTATGTGCAATGATTATTAAGAGTATTGATGAAGTTCTTAGTAAATCTTAGTTGACAGTTGACAGATGATAGTTGACAGATTAAAACTATTTCCTCCTGTCAACTGTCATCTGTCAACTATTATCTGTCAACTAACTACTACTAACAGGGCCCCATTCTACAAAACCTGCTATACAATTTTTCATAGAGAGGAATGATATTCTTGATATCAAATCTGCATGCTTGTACATAAGCAGCTTTTTTCATGGTCTCCAGTTGTTGATCATCTTTCAGAAGATTATTGGCAAACTTGCTCATGGTGGCTACATCACCTACATCGGCCATAAATCCTGTTTCTCCTTGAATATTGATTTCTGTTAATCCGCCGGCATTTGAACTAATCACTACTGTTCTCGCAGCCATGGCTTCTAAAGCTGCCAAACCAAAACTCTCATATTCAGAAGGGAGTATAAAGACATCGCTTACCGCTAAAATATCCTCCATCTGCTCTTGCTTCCCTAAAAAGCGAACGTCGTCTTCAATCCCCAATTCTCTGGTTAACTCTTCTGTGCCGGGTCTTTCAGGTCCATCACCCACCATCAACAGTTTGGCAGGCATTTCTTTTCTGACTGCTGCAAATATTTTTACTACATCAATCACTCTTTTCACCTTGCGGAAATTGGATGCGTGGATCAATATTTTTTCACCATTGGGCGCAATCACTTTTCTAAATGCATCAATCGGCTTTTTATCAAATCGTCCAACATCAACAAAGTTGTGTATGACTTCTATCTCCTTCTGGATATGAAATGATTTGTAGGTTTCTTCACGCAGATTATTCGATACTGCAGTTATCGCATCGCTTTCATTAATCGAAAAGGTTACAACCGGTTCATAGGTTTTGTCTTTGCCTACTAAAGTAATATCGGTACCATGTAAGGTTGTGATGACGGGAATATTTCGATTGGTTTTTTGTTTCACAATCTGTTTAGCCATATAGGCAGCAGAAGCATGCGGTATGGCATAATGCACATGTAGCAAATCCAGGTCATGATTCATGATTACATCTACCATCGTACTGGCCAATGCTACTTCATAAGGCGGATAATCAAAAAGCGGGTAGGTAGGAACGCGCACTTCGTGATAAAAAATATTGGCATTAAAGACATTCAGTCTTACCGGTTGTTGATAAGTAATAAAATGTACCTGATGACCTTCATCTGCCAGTGCCTTTCCCAATTCCGTTGCCAGTACGCCACTACCACCAAATGTTGGATAACAAACAATTCCTATACGCATATTCGATTTTTGAATTTTTGTCCGAAGGACCCCTTCGGGGATCTTTGATTTGACGATTCAACGCTACCAATATTGTATTATTATACACTGTGTAACTCAGTGTAAACCTCTGTGTGCTCTGTGGTTGATTATTAAGTATGCAAAGAAAACACTCATACAATACCAGGATAACCAACAATAAATCCATCCTTCAAAGATACCCGCAATTAACAATATTTATCACAATATGGTTCTCCGCTCATCAAAGGCTCAGAAAACATGACAAATCATTAACTTTAGCGGTATGAAAAAAATATACTTTCTATTATTATTACTGCCATTTGGCGGCTTTGCACAGCAGGAAGACGCTGCTGTCATCAAAAAGATATCAGATGAAATATTGAGAAATGGGAAGGCTTATGACCTTCTATACCAATTAACCAAGCAAGTAGGTGGAAGAATAGCAGGTTCCCCCCAAATGTATAAAGCCGAAGCTTGGGGTGAAAAAGCACTCAAAGAAATGGGAGCAGATAAAGTGTGGTTACAGGAATGTATGGTGCCTCGTTGGGTAAGAGGTGCAAAAGAAGAGGCAAGGGTTGTAACGATCGACGGGAAAAAAGTCAACAGAGCTTTGGATGTACTCGCATTGGGAAATTCTTTAGGAAATGGAAAACCCGTGACAGCACAAGTCATTGCCTTCAATAGTTTTGATGAGATGGAAAAGAGGAAGGAAGAAGTGAAGGGTAAGATCGTTTATTTCAATCATTCTTTTGATCCCACCAATATCAAACCCTTTGTTTCATACGGACAAACAGGTGTATCGAGAAGAGCAGGTCCGAGTATGGCTGCTAAATATGGTGCTGTTGGGGTGATGATTCGTTCTTTAACGGAATCAACAGCCAATGATCCACATACAGGTAGTACTGCTTATAATGATTCATTCCCTAAAATTCCTGCTATTGCTATGGGTCCCAGAGATGCTGATTATATCTGGGAATTGACTAAACAATCCTCTTTTAGCGTTTCTATGAAGACAAGCGCAAAATTTCTTCCGGATACTATTGGGCACAACGTGATTGGAGAGCTCAGAGGAACCACTTTCCCGGATGAAATCATTACTGTTGGTGGACATTTGGATAGCTGGGATGTGAATGAAGGTGCACATGATGACGGCGCCGGAGTAGTACATACTATTGAAGTCATGCGCGCATTGAAAGCCATCGGCTATCAACCCAAAAGAACCATTCGCTTTGTACTATTTGCCAATGAAGAAAATGGAATGCGTGGTGGTAATAAATATGCAGCTGAAGCCAAAGAAAAAGGAGAGAAACACATTTTCGCACTGGAAAGTGATGCAGGTGGATTTACACCCAGAGGTTTTGGTTTTACAGCGCCTAAAGATAAACATGATAAAATGCAGTCCTGGTTACCCTTGTTGAAACCTTATGGAACAGAAGATATGTCTGGTAGTGGCGGCGGCGCAGATATCGGTCCGCTGAATCGAACATTTGGTACACCGATTGCCGGTTTCATTCCCGATCCACAACGTTACTTCGATCTGCATCATGCAAGAACAGATGTATTTGAAAATGTCAATAAACGAGAGCTGTTACTAGGCGCTGTGAATATGGCAGCATTGATTTACCTTGTAGATAAATATGGTTTATAAATGACAACCAAACAAAAAATCATCTGGACCACTATTATCATTGTATTCGTAGCGCTTTCAGGATTCATTTACTGGCGTTATTATTTTGTTTATGCAGAAGGAACCAAAGCCGGGTTATTGAATACCTTTCAAAAAAAAGGAGTTCTTTTTAAAACCTGGGAAGGGAAAATTATTCAAAGTGGCTTTCGTGCCAATGTACAAAGCAATGAATTCGATTTTAGTGTTACCAGTGAATCTGTTGCTGAACAGTTATTGCGTTGTTCGGGCAAAGAAGTAGAACTCCATTATAAAAGATATATAGGTACATTACCCTGGCGCGGATTGGAACGAAACATCGTAGATAGTGTGTATGAAGTGCGCGGTGCTGCAACCGAAAGTATCATTGCTCCCAAATAATCCTGAATCTCTCTGCGGTCTTATACCGCAGAGAAATGAGGGCGCGGAGTTGGCGCTGAGATTTTGAAATGATTAGGCTTGTAGTAAAAAGATTGCTAGCTTTTTATGGATATCAGGTTGATCCTGCTTCCATTGACGGATTGATTTTGTTTTGATGGATTCAGTTGCAGCTGTAATATCTACAGCTATACATAGTTTTGTCTCGGGTTTACAACTTTGAAGAAGATCATTGATGAGCGCATTATTGCGATAAGGGGTTTCAATGAATAGTTGTGTACAGTTTCGTTTCAAAGAATCTGCTTCCAGTTCTCGAATTTTTTTCTTTCGCTCAGTTCCATCAATAGGCAAATAACCATGAAACTGAAAACATTGTCCATTCATACCACTGGCCATTAAAGCCAGCAAAATAGAACTGGGTCCTACCAATGGTTTCACTGTAACGCCAATACTTTGTGCCGCTTCTACAAGTATTTGTCCCGGATCAGCAATACCCGGGCATCCTGCTTCACTAATAATGCCAATATTCTTGCCCGCTTGTAGCAGTTGAATAAATGTCTGTTTTACTTCAGCCTCAGCCTTATGTATGGTAAACCATTGATAGTCATCAATGATCATCTCTCTCCATAATTTTTTTAGAAAACGTCGGGCAGTTTTTTCCTGTTCTACAAAAAAAACAGAGCAGTCTTTTACGGCATCCAGAATATAAGGAGGAATTGTTTCAACCGCATCTTCATACAAAACCGTAGGAATCAGGTATAGCTTTCCAAACTGCATATTATTGCTTTGAACTATTGGGATAGGTACTGAGTGTTGCAGCTACTACTGCATAAGATGGAGCAAGTATCCAACCGATGATCGGAAACATGTGCATCAAATAAAATATAAAGCCATTCCCAATGGCAAGTCCTTTATGATTGCCAATATAAAAAATACTTTCAGCCGGCGATTTTTTTTGACGCTCCATACTGTAGTCAAGCATAGAGAATCCGTAATAATAACATTCTACCAGCACAGCTAAAATAGGAGTGAGCCATCCGATGAGTGGGATAAGACTTAATAATAAGATGGATAATACATACACTGTTTGCCACACACTATTTCTCAATGCGAGTTTAATACCACGCAAAATATCTTTCCCCAATTGAGCGAAACTAAATGGGAAATCTTTTCCTTCAATGATCGATGCTGTTTTTTCACTTAAATATGCAAATACAGGTGAGCCAATGATCAGGAATAAAAATTTGAACAAGGAGAAATACAGCAACATCAATACCAGCCATAATAAAGCGGTTCCAAAAACAAAGAGAAAGCCAACAAAACTATTAGAGAATTGATCAATCCATCCTCGTAAACCGGTCTTCATTGCCATCCACTCAATAAAATCTCCGGAAGTTTGTCCAAAATAATACATACCGGTTAAAAACAGCAGGGTATACAACAGGCCTGGAATAAGGATCCATTTCCAGAGTTTATGTTTGATGATAAACTGATGGGCTTGTGAATAGGATTGTATCGCAATAATAAGTTCCTTGAGCAAGCTGAGGGGATTTTAATGCACTAAGTTAATGTATTCAGTATGTTTATTCTGTGAAACCTTTAAATGAATATTATAGAAATAGATTGCCACTTGATTTCTACCGAAACCATAATGTTTGTGCGGTAGCCAAACAGCTCATTGGTAAAATATTGGTCACTTATTTTGAGCATACATTAACTGCCGGTAGAATTGTTGAGACGGAAGCATATAATGGGGTAATTGATAAAGCTTCCCATGCTTATGGGGGTAGATTCACCAATAGAACAGCGGTGATGTATGAACCCGGTGGAATTGCGTATGTGTATCTCTGTTATGGTATTCATCACCTATTCAATGTAGTTACCAATGAAGCATCTATTCCGCATGCGGTTTTAATTCGAGGTATTGAGCCGATAGATGGTGTGGAGCAAATGTTGCAACGCTTTAAAAAAACAAAGTTCGACCCTAGTATAGGCAGGGGTCCGGGTAATGTAACAAAAGCCTTGGATATCAAAACGGATCATACAGGAATGTCATTACAGGAATCTGCTCTATTTATATCGGATGATGGCTGGAAAATATCCAAAGCAAACATATTGGCTACTCCTCGAATTGGGGTTGATTATGCTGAAGAAGATGCGTCATTGCCTTATCGATTTATGCTGAAAGGGAATCTACATGTCAGTAAATCTCCATTTAATGGAGGGAGATTTAAAACTTAGGACAGTTGATGACCTTATCGGATGAAGGCCTTCTGATATAAATCAGAGAAATCTCTATGCCACCTCTGTTTTGTGAAGCTGTTCTTAGTTGAGAAGAGTTATAATCATAAGTGGCACCAATTCGGAAATCATCAAATTCAATACCGACATAAGGGATAATGGCATCTTTCAATCTCATCCATGTACCCACATATAAACTCGTGGCCTTGATATCATCCGGATTAGCACTGAATTGTAAAGCAGCTCCCAGCATGGTCGAAGAAGCACTCCCTTGAAACATTTGCATTCCACTCATGTGTAAGGTTGTGGTATTACCCACCGGAAAATAAGTGCCTGCATGAAAAGTGGTTCTTGTTGGTAATAAATATTCAGCGCCGGTAAAAGATTGTTTAGGTTTATTGATGTGATACATACTGACGCCCATATAAAAATTATTACGGTCATTGGTGTTGCCGTTGTACAAAATACCGGCATTGATATCTACATATTTAGAATTCAGCGTACCGGTATTGAATACTTCGGAAGTAACACCCGTGAAACCTGCATTGGTCAGCTGATCTTCAAACTTGAGCATATGGGTATTGATCAGCATATTCGCGTAAGTCAATTGGAATCCCGCACTGAGTTGATGATATCCTTCTTCATCCAAACCCTTATGATAAGCTGTGCCTACAGAAGCGTAATTAAATTTTACAGCACCATTGGCGCTATTGTCTGTTAAGCCCATAAATCCAACACCCCAAGTATCATTAGAAGCAATTCGGTCTTGCATGATCTGAAAATCGATGGAAGCGGTAGCTGTTGTATAAGCTTTTTCAATACTAGGCCACTGGTTACGATAATTACCTGCGACACGATAACTGCCATAAAATTTTCCGGTGAAAGCAGGATTGAGGGTTAGAGGAGAAGAAAAAAACTGAGAAAAATTAGGGTCTTGTGCTAATGCATTTTTAGTGAGCATTAACAGTAGTCCTAAGCAGCATATTTTAGTCAGCTTTTTCACAAGAGGTCTAATTTAGGATAATCTTCCTGAAAGAGATACGTTCGTTTAGAAGATTAGGTTGTCCTTAACGTCCATCTTTGACCCTGAAAAAGCGATGATCGCTGCACTAATTAGGATTGATTTTTGGTTCCGAAGGCTAAATCGCCCGCATCTCCAAGACCAGGAACAATGTATCCTTTAGCAGTTAATTCATCGTCAATATCCCCGCACCAGATATGAATATCTTCTCCGCAATCTCTATGAATCAACTCTATACCCACGCTGCAAGCAATAGCTACCACTACATGGAATTCTTTGGGAGTACCCTCATCTTTCATGTATTGGATGGTTTTTACAATAGAAGCACCGGTAGCCAGCATGGGGTCGCTGATGATAACGATACGGTTGTCTAATGACGGACAACTCATGTATTCCAGACTGATTTCAAAAGAGCCGTCTCTATGGTGTTTTCTATAAGCAGAGACAAAAGCATTATCTGCCCGATCAAAGTAATTCAGCATACCATTGTGCATGGGTAAACCTGCTCTAAGAATAGTAGCCAATACCGGTTGTTGTTCCAATATCTTACTATCATGTGTACCCAATGGGGTAGGTACTTCGGTTACCTTGTAGGGCATACGCTTGCTAATTTCATAAGCGGCAATCTCTCCGATACGTTCCAGATTTCTGCGAAAACGCATACGGTCGCCTTGGATATCTACATTTCTTAATTCCGATACCCAGTTACTAACAAGGCTATGTTCCTGACTTAGGTTTACGATCATGGCATGATAAGATTGAAGGCTTCAAAACTAAAATCTATCTCTTGGAATCGGAAATTTAAGTTTTTCGAGCTGTTTCAATGGCTTTAACGTCTTCAAAACGGTAAAAAGATTATTTTGGTAGAAATAAACCCTTATGCAAAAATTAGGCAGCATATTGATCATCATTGTCTTATTGAGTGCTTGTGAGTCAAAGAAAGAAGAGAAGAATTTTGAAAAAAGTTATGAGACAGTAAAAGAAACACTTGCTGAAAAGGAAAAGAATAACCCTAAAAGATTTTTGATGGTCACCAATCGTGATAGAAAAAATCTGATCGGACAAACAGTGGTGATGGGATCTATTTCAAATAAAGCAACAGTTTGCTGGTACAAAGATGTGGAATTGCGATTATCGTTCTTTAGCAAAACAGGTGCAAAATTGGATGAAGGATTGGAAACGATTTATGAAAATATTGGACCCGGACAAACAGTCAAATTCAAAACCAAATATTTCGCACCTAAGGGAACGGATAGTGTTGCCATCTCCATAAACAAAGCAATCGGCGATATTTCAGGGGCTGAGTGATTTTTAACCAAACTCTGCGTCCTCCGTGGTTAAAAAATCACACAAACTCAAACCGATCCCCATCAAACAAACCTTTATCACTAAGCTTAAGATGTGGAATGACGAGTAATGCCATAAAGCTTAATGTCATAAAAGGCGCTTGCAGTTTTGATCCCAATGATTTTGCCATTGCATCAATAGCCGTATACGCTTCAGCAACTTCATATCCATCTGAAGTACTCATTAACCCCGCAACAGGAAGCCCGAGTACCTGGTATTGCTCATCATTTACATAACAACTCACACCACCCTTTTCAGCGATCACTAAATTGATGGCTGCTGCAAGTGCAGCATCATCTGCACCTACTGCAACGATATTGTGACTGTCATGTGCAACTGATGAAGCAATGGCCCCATGCTTGAAGCCAAAATTTCGAATAAAACATTTGGCTACCGTTGCCTGATGATAACGATTCACTACTACCATCTTTAAAATATCTTGAGCCGTATCAGCTACCCATTCATTATTGATCAGTTTACCGGCCAGCTCTAATTGATTGGTGATTAATTGTCCGTCTAATGCTTCGATTACCGGTATCAATCCATTTTGAGAAGGGTAGTCGTCTTTACGTATAGTTAAATCCTGCACAGTAACAGGTTTACAGTCAAACTGATTGATGGTGGTAGCAGGAACAGATGGTATTAAAGTCTTTCCCTCTTTAGCAACCAATATTCCATCCACATAAGTCTCTAGTACCTTAAAATGGGTGAGATCTTTTACCACAATAAAATCCGCAGGATCATGCTCGTTCAAAAGTCCAATCGGTAAACGGTAATGTAAAACCGGATTGATACAAGCTGCTTTTAAAACATTGAATACATCTAAGCCTTTAGCAACTGCTCGTGCACAAAGATCATTGATATGTCCGGTCACCAAACTATCCGGATGTTTATCATCACTGCAAAAAAGCGTATGGTTAGGATGATCATCTACCAATTCAATCAATGCTTCAAAATTCCTCGCAGCACTTCCTTCGCGAATGATGATTTTCATGCCATGCTGTAATTTATCAACCGCTTCTTCCAATGTAAAGCATTCATGATCGGTAGAAATTCCTGCTTCAATATAGGCTTTTGCAGCATCACCACGTAAACCCGGTGCATGTCCATCTACCGGTTTGCGCATACGATGAGCTGTTGAAATTTTCTTCATCACTTCAGGGTCCTGGTTCAATACACCCGGGAAGTTCATCATCTCACTCAGGTAGGCAATTTCAGGTCTTTCCAGAAGGGCTGTAACCGCTGTACTGTCAATCATAGCGCCTGCTGTCTCAAAAAGGGTAGCAGGTACACAACTGGGTGCCCCAAAATTAAATTTGAAGGGAACTTTTTTCCCGTTCTCAATCATAAAATCAACCCCTGCAATACCACAAACATTCGCGATCTCATGTGGATCGCTCACGGTACCCACCGTTCCATGCACAACCGCTAGTCTGGCAAATTCTGAAGGAATCAGCATACTACTTTCAATGTGAACATGACTATCAATGAAACCGGGAAGAATGAATTGATGAGGCACCATCTCATCCGTTTTTTCAATGCGAGAGATATGTCCATCTTGAATCCAAACATAGGCCGGATATATTTTTTTATTGTGTATATCTACCAGTTTTCCTGAAACCTGAAATGAATGTTGCATACTCATATTACGAAGATAGAAAAAGCGGATAGATGTAGAGGAAGTTGACAGATGATAGTTGACAGTTAGGTGATTGCTTATGGGTAATGGCTTATAGCTTTTTTCTTTCTGCCAACTGTCAACTATCATCTGTCAACCCTCTTTCTTCCGTTCATCAAATCTTTTCTTAAATAACGATACAAAAGATTCTACAGCGATAAAGTCTCAGTAAGTTTACGTTTTACAGAATGAAATCATATGAAAAAGGTATTTCTATCCCTGCTTTTTGTGGCAGCAACGATATTCACTTATTCACAAACCGTAGAAGAAGTGATGGCAAAATATGAAGAAGCCAATGGTGGTAAAAACAGGTTAAAGGCTATCAAGACTTTACAAATGGAAAGTGTAATGAAAATGAACATGATGAACCAAAGTTTTGATATCAACCTCAATAGTATTCGTGAAAGAGGAAAATTATACCGCAGACAAATGGGTGGTATCATGGGTATGGGCAATTCTTGGACAATGGTGACAGATACTGCAGGATATGTATTGATTCCCGCCATGCCTAATTTCGGTGGTCCTAGAGGAGGCGGTGATGGACCTGCGAATCCTTCGGGCCCCACCATTTCTAAAATGACGGGCGATGATCTTAAGAAGCAGCAACATGAATTGGATTGTGCCGGTCCCTTTCCCATGTTGATCGATTACGCTAAAAAGGGATACACAGCTGAATTACAAGGCACCGGTAAAGTGAATAAAGAAGATTGTTACAAAGTTAAGCTCACCATGAAAGACGGATTGAGTGCTGTATTCTATATCAACACCAAAAACTATCTTGTTCAACAAGTAGATGCTATGGATGAAATGGCTGCCGCATTAACAGGATTCGGGAGTATGATGCGTATGATGGGAGGAGGTAGACGTAGCTTGAAAGCATCCATTTTGTACAATAGTTACAAAGACATTGGAGGAATTCAATTTCCCATGAAACAAATCATTAATATTGGGCCTGTTGAAACAGTGATTGAACACCTCGATATCAAAATGAATGAGCCCGTTGACGAAGTTTGGTACCGGGTAAAATAGTAACATAGTCCATAGTCGATAGTCTATGGATTATGGTCTATGGACTATCGACTATCAACCATTTCCCTTTTCTTCCGTAAATTCCATCTCCAATTCAATACTGCATATGAAAAAAACAATGATGCTGCTATGCGCAGTAACCATGCTTGTAACAGGAATACAGGCACAAAAACAGGATACAAAAAAGACGGTTGCAACCCCTGCTGTTGCAGCAGATCCATTTAACATTCTTTTTTCAAAACTGAAATACCGCTTAGCGGGTCCTTTCCGTGGCGGACGTAGTGCTGCGGTTGCGGGTAGTTTTAAAAACAAGACCACTTTTTATTTTGGTGCTACCGGCGGTGGTTTATGGAAAACTACGGATGGAGGTAGCAACTGGAAAAATATCGGAGACAAGTATCTAGGTGGTAATATAGGTGCCATCGCAGTAGCTCCAACTGACGAAAACATTATTTATGTAGGCGAAGGTGAAAACACGGTTCGTGGTAATGTGGCCGAAGGTTTAAACGGTATGTGGAGAAGTGATGACGGTGGTCGTACTTGGAAAAATATAGGTCTGAAAGAAGGCAGACATATTATCCGTATCGTGATACATCCTCGTGATCCCAATACGGTTTGGGTAGCCGCACTTGGACATCTTTTTGGTCCGAATGAAGAGAGGGGTGTATTTAAAACAACAAATGGTGGTAAAACCTGGAAAAAAGTATTGTATGTCAACAATCTTACCGGTTCTTCTGACCTTGTGATGGAACCGGGTAATCCCAATGTATTGTATGCCGGTATGTGGCGATTGATCAGAACACCGCACAGTTTAGAAAGTGGTGGTGAGGGAAGTGGACTGTATAAAAGTACAGATGGAGGTGAAACCTGGACCAATATCAGCACTGCTAAAGGAATGCCCAAAGGTGTTTGGGGTATTGTAGGTGTTGCTATTGCTCCTTCGAATACCGATAAAGTGTATGCCATCATTGAAAATGCCAATGGTGGATTGTATACGAGTAATGATGGTGGTGAAAGCTGGACATTGACCAGTAATGATAATAATATCCGTCAACGTGCTTGGTATTATACCAAAGTGTTTGTAGATCCTAAAAATGAAAATCTTGTTTATGCACCGAATGTAGGATTCATGCGCAGCCGTGATGGAGGAAGAACTTTTCAAAGTGTGAGAACACCACATGGTGATCACCATGATCTTTGGATCGATCCTGAAAATGGAGAAAGAATGATTGTGGCCGATGATGGAGGCGCACAGATCAGTTTTGATGGAGGAGAGAATTGGAGTACCATGGATAATCAGCCAACAGGACAATTCTATCGTGTGTCAACCGATAATGCACATCCTTACAGAATATTAGGAGCGCAGCAGGATAATTCAACCATTCGTATGAGGAGTCGTACAAGTGGCGCAGGTATCACCGATCGCGATTGGGAAGTAACGGCAGGTTCAGAGAGTGGTTATGTAGTTGCAGATCCTTTGAATCCAGATGTAGTGTATGGCGGAAACTATGGTGGCTATTTGGCAAGACTGGATCATAGAACCGGTGAAAACCGCGCCATTAATGTTTGGCCCGATAACCCAATGGGATCAGGAGCAGATGTTTTGAAATATCGTTTCCAATGGAATTTCCCGATCTTCTTCTCTCCACACAATCCGAAGAGATTGTATACAGCAGGTAATCATTTATTTGTAAGTGAGAATGAAGGTCAGAGTTGGGAAATCATTAGTCCGGATCTTACTACAAATGATAAAACACGTCAGGTATCCAGTGGTGGTCCCATTACGAAAGACAATACTTCTGTAGAATATTATTGTACCATTTTCACGGCTGCAGAGTCTGTATTGGAGAAAGACCTTTTATGGGCCGGTAGTGATGATGGGTTGTTACATGTAACAAAAGATGGTGGTAAAAACTGGGAGAATGTAACACCTGCAGAAGCAGGTAAATGGATGATGTGGAACTGTATAGAAACGGATCCTTTCAAAAAAGGAACAGCTTATGTTGTGGGAACAAAATACAAACTGGATGATTTCGCGCCTTATATTTTCAAAACAGAAGATTATGGTAAAACCTGGAAAAAAATCACCAATGGTATTGATAAAATGCATTTCACTCGTGCGATGCGTGCAGATAAAAAGCGTCCGGGTTTATTGTATGCAGGAACAGAATATGGTATGTACATCAGTTATGATGATGGTGCTAATTGGAAAAAGTTTCAGTTGAACTTACCGGAAACACCCATTACAGATCTAACGATCAAAGACAATGATTTGATCGTGGCCACACAAGGTCGTGCATTTTGGGTATTGGATGATTTAAGTATCGTACAACAAATGAATGCAAGTGTATTGGATAAAAACCTCCATGTATTTGATGTGAACCCTGTTTATCGCACAGAAAGCGCAGGCAGAGGTAGGAGAAATTTTGGTGGTGCTAGTGCTAATATGGGAATGAATCCGGCTTCAGGGGTTGTGTTCAATTATTATTTGAAGGGAGTAACGGATAGTGCTAAAGTTTCTATCACTGTATTCGATAAACAATCCAAGCCCATTCGTACTTTCAGTAAGAATGCAAGAGAAGCATCTGATAAAATTGATTTTGAAAACGGCATGAACCAGTTTGAATGGGATATGCAATATCCACCTGCTGAACGCTTGGATGGATTGATTCTTTGGAATGGTGGTATTGGTTCAGCTAAAGCATCACCCGGAAAATACACTGCTCGTTTCCGTTATGGAAAAGATTCTGTAGATGTACCATTTGTGATCAATCCCAATCCAAATTTTGCAACAACAGAAGCAGAATATGATGAGCAACTGACTTTCTTATTGCAGGTTCGTGATAAATTCAGTGAGATCCAAAAAGCCATTAAAAACATTCGTGCATTACGTTCACAAATGAATGATTTTACTGGAAGAATCGATGGCAATAAAGAGATCAAATCTTTTGCGGATAGCATCAATAAAAAAATCACTGCTGTTGAAGAAGCATTGTATCAAACCAAAGCAAAAAGTGGACAAGACGTATTGAATTTCCCAATCCGCTTGAATGATAAGATCGCAGGATTATATGGTGTGGCTTCCAGTGGACAAAATCCACCAAGCAAACAAGCCCGCGAAGCATTTGCAGATCTGGCCGGACAAGCAGATGTACAACTGGCGAAATTAAAAGCGGTGATGGAGAATGATGTAAAAGCATTGAATAAACTTATTAATGAGAAACAGGTGCCGGTGATTGGGATTAAGTGAAGAGTGAAAGGTGAAAAGTGAAAGGTGTCTACAGGACTCCTTCGGAGAAAAGTCAAAGGGCTGTAGTGTCGTAGGATGCTGCAGCCCTTTTGTTATAAGCGTAAACGCTTCGTTTGCAAAGTATTGCATGACTGTATATTTAAAGATTCGTTCAAAATAAAAGGTAGTAAAAATACTACCTTTTAAAATAAATGATATCTTTATTATGAAATCAAGTGAGTTCCATAGGAAAATAAAACAAAATGGCTGGAAGTTACTGCGAATAGAAGGAAGTCATTATTTGTATGAAAGGTGTGGGAAAGTAGAAGCAGTTCCTTTTCATGGGTCAAAAGAAATGGGAGAGGGATTGAGAAAAACCTTAATAAAAAGAATGCAGTTAAAATAAATAAGGAAGTAGAATGAAACAAGTAATTATCATTATTGAAAGAGCTTCTGACGGAACATTTAGCGCCTACAGTGATAAAGTAGATGGAATATGGGGTATGGGAGATACGCCTGAGCAAGCCAAGCAATCAGCACTTGAGAGTTTGCGATTGTTTAAAGAAAATAATCCTGCAAGAAAATGGCCCAAGATTTTACAAGGTCAGTATGAACTCATTTTTAAGTTTGATACGGAGAGTTTATTGAGCTACTATAAAAAAATCTTTACTAAAGCAGGTCTTGAAAGGATTACAGGGATTAACCAAAAACTATTGCAACATTATTCATCTGGTCTTAAGAAGCCTCGTCAGTTACAATCAAAAAAAATTGAAAATGCATTACATGATTTAGGAAAAGAATTGTTGTCAGTGCAGTTATAAACTCATATCCAAATTTGAAATCTGCCATCCGCCATCAGACATCCGACATCAAATCCGGTCTTCTGTCTTTAGTTCGCTGGAGCGCTTGTTCATAGCGCCACTCCTCTACTTTCTTCGGATCTCCTTTTAACAATATTTCAGGTACTTTCATGCCTCTAAAATCTGCGGGTCTTGTATATACAGGGGGTGCTAATAAATTATCCTGAAAAGAATCGGTTAATGCAGAGGTTTCATCATTCAATACACCCGGTATCAAACGACCGATAGCATCCACTACCACTGCTGCTGCAAGCTCTCCGCCACTCAATACATAGTCACCGATGGATATTTCCATAGTGACATATTGCTGACGGATACGTTCATCAATGCCTTTATAGTGTCCGCAAATGATCAATAGATTTCCTTTTAAGGACAACTGATTGGCCATACGTTGATCGAAGCGTTGTCCATCAGGTGTCATATAAATGATGGCATCATAAGGCTGATCTTTCTGTAATTCATCAATGGCATTGGCCAAAGGCTCACACATCATCACCATACCGGCACCACCGCCATATTGATAATCATCCACCATACCGTATTTGTTCACCGCCCATTTTCTTAGCTGATGTACACGCACATCTAATAACCCTTTTTCTTGTGCACGTTTCATGATACTATGCGCAAAGGGGCTCTCTAATAATTCAGGAAGAACAGTGAGTATGTCGATTCTTAACATGTGGCAAAGGTAATTATCAATAACGTCTAAATATTTACAATCAGAAATAGTTCTAATAGCTTATTATATTGATTTTCAATAATGTAAGATATTAATAATATGTTTTGTTATTTCTTAAGTATATTGTTTTGTCTTTATAATTTAATAACAAATGACTTATTTCAATGAAAACATTAGAAGGATTTCTAGGAATTCGATTTGGAGCTTCTATCGAAGATGCAAGGTCTATAATTGAACAGAGAGCGAATTGTGTATTCGATGAAACGAATAGTACTGATGAATCTCTCATTTACTATGGGATTAATTTTGGTGGTAGAGATACTCTATTTATTTTATTATTTTTTTATGAAAACAGTTTCTCAAAGGCTTCAGTTTATATTGAGCCAAAACTTGAATCACAGGTTGTGTCTTTATATCAAGACATAAAAGCGGAGATAAATGAACGATACTACGAATCAAGTGAAGATTTTGAAACATATACAACACCTTATGAAAAAAATGATGGGTATACAGAAACTGCTATTTCCCTTGGTAAAGCAAATTTTTCTTGTTTTTGGAGCTTTACAGGGGACAAAAAAATCGATGATTATATTTCTTTAAGGTTAGATGAAGAACTACGTATTATTATCAACTATGAAAATGGATATTTAACTGATCTTCTTATAAAAAAGAATAAATCAAACAATATAAGTGACTATTGAATTACAATATTTGGATAGTCAAATTAAAAAGATTTAACTCCTATTTGGACTACTTATTAAACAAAGCCAAAATGTTTTTTAATAAAACTAAAAAGCTTCTTCAGGAAGCTAGTTTGGAAATAGATGTTCTTAAAAATGACCTTCAGGTTGCTAAAAGTGAATTACATGAGAGTTTGCAAAAAAACAATATTCTGTTAGCTAAATACTCGGCTTATATAGAAAAGGATTTAATCCTAGAAAATAAGCAAGCAGAAATTGACCAAAAGAATGCTATTCTCATTGATTTAGATAATAAGTATAAAACAGTTCTTGGAATTTATAAAGATTTAGAAACTGAAGTCGATATATTTCAAGATAGTTTGGAAATTGGTTCCTTTGGTCTTTACAAACGACAATTTTCGCTGGATTCGTCAGAAAGCTTCAAATCATTAATTGAGGAAAATTACGAAAAACAAAAGAAGCTAATTAAAGAAGATAAAGCTGCGGTATGTTATACTGAATGGACAGTGGGTGGTAGTAAGGCTGAGGGTAGAAAAATGACTAATCAATATAAAAGATTAATGCTTTTTGCATTTAATGGGGAGTGTGATGGTTTAATTGCAAAGGTTAAATGGAATAATGTGGAAAAAACAAAAGACCGAATATTAAAAGTATATGAAAGTATAAATAAACTTGGGATAGTGCAGAATGTAAATATAACTAAAGATTTTTTTGACTTAAAGTTGGAAGAACTAATCTTGAACTATGAATTTGAACAAAAAAAGTATGAGGAAAAGGAAGAGCAACGAAGAATTAGAGAACAAATGAGAGAAGAGGAGAAAGCTCAAAAGGAATTAGAGAAAGCACAGCGAGAAGCAGAAGAAGATGAAAAAAGATTTGAAAAAGCTTTAGAAAAAGCTAGAAAAGAATTAAGTTCTAATATTAATGGTAATGTGAATGAACTAAATGAACAAATAAGAATTTTAGAGGAAAGACTGTCTGAGGCACATCAAAAAAAGGAACGCGCAATGGCGTTAGCTCAGCTTACCAAAGTTGGTCATATTTACATAATTTCAAATATTGGCTCTTTTGGCGAAAATATTTATAAAATTGGAATGACAAGGAGGCTTGATCCTTTAGACAGAGTTAAAGAATTAGGCGATGCTTCAGTACCATTTCAATTTGATATCCACGCCATTATTTATTCTGAAAATGCTCCTCAATTAGAAAGTCAGATACATAAAGAATTTTCCAATAAAAGATTAAACAGGGTTAATAATAAAAAAGAATTTTTTAATGTCACCCTTAAGGAAATAGAACAATTTATAAAGCAATCTACAAATGCCGACATTGAATTTACTATGATTGCAGAAGCGAGGGAGTATAGAGAAACTAAGATGATTTTTGAGAAATTAGGTGAAGGTACTCATGATGATCCTATAATATCAAAGTTTCCTTCTAGTTTGATTTAAGATATGTATTACACTATCCATTACCCATAAAATCTCCTAAATCTCTTCTCTGTTTTTTAGTAGGTCTACCAATCTTACTCAACCTTTTTCCGGTTTGGTAAGTGGCTGCTTCAAATTTAATTCGGTCTAATTCCTCAGCAGGTGTGAGATCTACATAAAATTGAATGGCTTCACTGTATTGAACCCGATGATCCAATAATCCGATTACTTTCACTACCCATCTCCGGCTTTCTGTTTTTACTTCATATTCATCTCCAATTGCTACGATACGTGAAGCTTTGATAGCATTGCCATTCATTTTCACTTTGCCTTTACTGCATGCATCACCTGCCTGACTCCTCGTTTTGAACAAACGAATAGCCCAGAGATATTTATCGATCCTTAATTTTTCTTTTATTTCGGTCATAACAAAAACAAAACAGGAGCAAATATAAAATTGCTCCTGTTTCTTGATTTATTTTCCTTCCGCATAATATTGATGGAAATACGGAATGGTTTCAATGCCTTTATAAAAATTGAATACATCGTATTTTTCATTGGGGCTATGCAGGTTATCACTATCAAGACCAAATCCCATGAAAACGATTTTCAGGCCCAGCTCTTTCTCAAACAAGGCACAGATCGGGATACTGCCTCCGCCACGAACCGGAATAGGTTCTTTACCAAATGTAGTTTGAATGGCTTTAGCTGCAGCTCTGTATTCATTGGAATCGATCGGAGTCATGTAAGGCTCACCTCCATGATGTTCCGCAGCTTTTACAGTAACGCCTTCCGGTGCCATGCTGGTGAAATAGTCAAGGATTTTTTTGGTGATCTTTTCAGAAGACATATTGGGTACAAGTCTGCAAGAGATCTTAGCAAAAGCTTTTGACGGTAATACGGTTTTAGCGCCCTCACCGGTATACCCACCCCAGATACCATTCAGTTCTAAGGTAGGTCTGATACCTGTTCTCTCATTGGTGGTATATCCTTTCTCACCCCAAAGACTTTGAATACCCAGGTCTTGCTTGTATTCAGCTTCACTAAAAGGTGCTTGAGCCATTTTAGCTCTTTCTTCAGAACTAGCTTCTACAACATCATCATAAAATCCGGGAATGGTGATATGGTTGTTTTCATCATGACAGGCAGCGATCATTTTTGCCAACATGGTAATAGGGTTGGCTACAGCACCACCATACACACCACTGTGTAAATCACGGTTAGGTCCTGTTACTTCTACTTCAATATAACTAAGTCCACGTACACCAATATCAATCGAGGGGGTGTCCATGCTCAACATAGAAGTATCACTGATCAATATTACATCAGCTTTTAATAAGGCTTTGTTGGCTTTTACAAATGTGGCGAGGTTAGGGCTTCCTACTTCTTCTTCACCCTCAATCAGAAACTTCACATTACAGTGTAAACTGTTTGTTCTCACCATGGTTTCCAATGCTTTTACATGCATGTAGAATTGACCTTTATCGTCACAAGCACCACGTGCATATATTTTTCCATCTTTAATTACAGGTTCAAAAGGACCGCTATGCCATAATTCCAATGGATCTGCTGGCTGTACATCATAATGACCGTACACCAAAACAGTAGGTTTTGAAGCGTCTATTATTTTCTCACCATAAACAATCGGGTGACCAGCGGTTGGATAGATAGCTGTGGTATCTGCACCCGCTTCTTTGAGATTTTTTTCAACGGCTTCAGCGCAACGGATCATATCTTCTTTATGCTCCCCACGAGCACTTACACTAGGTATACGCAGAAGATCCAATAATTCATTTAGGAAACGGTCTTTATGCTCTTGTTGATATTCTTTCCAGACTTGCATAGCAATGGTATTTGAATGAGGCTGCAATTTAGGATTTACTTTAATAGATCGTTGTAACGGCTCATTCGAATTAAAAGGTTCTTGGAGCCAGGTAATACTATCAGTATTTCCCGCAAAAATAATTCCTGCAAAAAAATACTTTTTGAAAATGATTGATGAAGCAATGATTGAAAAAGAGCTGGGAATAAACAGCTTATAGCAGACAAGGATATATATAAACGAAAAAACCCGGTTTCATCATCCCATATGAGGAGAGAGGAGGTACCGGGTATCGCACCACAAATGTACACATTTTTTATATTCAAAAAATAAATCTTTATACTACATGCAGCACGAAGCGCTTAGTGTACTAATATCAGAACAGAGATTGAGTACTTACCATAAAATGTTCAATGGGAACAAGCATAAAGCATTTGAATACTATCAATTGAATATTCAGATTGCGCAGTCATTATACCCCTTGCTTTTATACACAGAAGTATCACTTCGTAACTTAATCCATCATTCCTGCAGTATTCATTTTAAAAATGATCACTGGTTTGAGCTTTGTGCGGAACAAAGAGATCGGATATTACGAATTGAGTCCACCATCAGAAAGAAAAATAATCTTCCCATTAAAATATTATCGGATGCCATCGTCGCAGAATTAACTTTTGGCTTTTGGTGTTCCCTGTTTAATAAAAATAATGCTCGATATTTTTGGAAGCCATTACAGTATGCTTTCCCGTACTTAGATCATTCCATGAAACGGGAGAGACTTTCCTTCAAATTGAATCATATTCGCCGATTACGAAACAGGATTTATCATTATGAACCTATCTGTAATGACTTGGAAATTTTATGGCAGAATTATTTGAGTATGATGGATGTACTTAAGGCAATGCATCCTGAACTGATTGAATGGACAAAAGCTTTGATCAATTTTGAACATTTGTATAAAGAGGCAAAAACAATGAGATCAGAAAAATTTATAACTGATGCTTCTTGTCTGAAATGACATTGGTTAAAGTCCATTCCAGTTTTTGCTCAAAACCATTTTTACGGTGTTCACAATTTTTATTACAAATACGGCAGCTGAAAGGTAAACATCCATCCGTATGGACGAATAACTCGATCATATCACCAAATTCTTGTTTAATGAGAGCAGACAGACGATCGATCTCA
Source organism: Sediminibacterium sp. (assembly GCF_051861365.1). Taxonomy (NCBI): domain Bacteria; kingdom Pseudomonadati; phylum Bacteroidota; class Chitinophagia; order Chitinophagales; family Chitinophagaceae; genus Sediminibacterium; species Sediminibacterium sp. The sequence goes on from NZ_JBHYCW010000015.1 coordinate 31,053, forward strand.
TGATGCGCTTCATGGATATTTAAATACCACGGTACGGTAAGGTGACAATCAATATGTAATAGGCTGCCATATTTGATAACACGTAGATTATGTAGATCAATCCAGTTTTCAGAACGATTTTTATTGAGTATCTCGATAAATTTCTTTAATAACTCCATATCAGCCTCATCCATAATACCGGCCAATGATGAACGGATAATCTTATAGCCATTGTAAATAATCAGTATGCTCATCACCAATGCAATGAGCTTATCCAGCCAATACATTTTTGTAAATAAAATAATGATCAATCCGGCAATGATGGCAAGCGTTGAATACGTATCTATTTGTAAGTGCTTACCACTAGCCTGTAAAGCCAGTGAATTATTTTTTTTGCCTAATCGGAGACAAATAGTTCCGGCAACAAAATTGAGGAGGGCTGTTGCGCCAATCAACCAAAGTCCTGTATCCAATTGATGCACCGGCTCTTTTCGAAGAATATTGGCAACCGTTGCATAGATGATCATAATGCCGGCAGCAACGATCAATCCACCTTCAACTGCTGCAGAAACAAATTCTGCTTTCCCATGTCCATAAGGATGCTCGAGGTCTTTGGGTTTGGCAGCTATATACAAACTGTATAATCCGATAAACCCAGCGATCACATTCACAATACTTTCCAGCGCATCAGATAATATGGCAAGTGAGTGTGTAAAATAATAAGCGACAATCTTTGTGAGGAACAACAACACACTTAACAAAGTGATCCATAATTGGACTCTGAAATTTTGTTGTGCAGTTGTCAAGAGAATTGTTTAGGTAGATAAATGTAGGCATCCTAATGAATAAAAAGAAGGTATCGCATTTTGCGATACCTTCTTTTTTAAATCAATTCTATTGTGTAATTGATGGGACAATGTTTTGCTAACATGGCCGATATGCCACAATATTTTTCTTTTGATAAACTAACGGCTCTGTTGAGTTTATCAAGATGATCGGGTGATACATCACAACGGTAGACCATATCTATAAACTTGAAAACCTTAGGATGATCTTCGGTTTGTTCAGCCGAAGCTTCAATTTCAAGTTTTGTGAATGTAACTTTCATTTTATGTAGAATCTCGACCACATCAATACCGCTGCATCCACATAAAGATCCCAGTAACATTTTTTTAGGATTCATACCGCTGCCCGATCCGCCACCTTCTACACTCGTATCTAAGCGTGCAATATGACCGGTATCCGCTTTTACATCAAATGCAAGGGTTTCTACCCACGATGTTGTTACTTTCATTTTAATTGTTTTATAAGAATTGTATAAACATTATTTCATTCTTGATGCTACCACATCCCAGTTCACTACATTCCACCAGGCATTGATATAGTCAGGTCTTCTATTTTGGTATTTTAAATAATAAGCATGCTCCCAAACATCCAATCCTAATAATGGTTGACCCCATGTTTCACTGATATCCATCAAAGGGTTATCTTGATTGGGTGTGGAAACAATCGATAAAACATTATCACTATTAATGATCAACCATGCCCAACCACTTCCGAATCTGCTTTTAGCAGCATCTGCAAATTGTGTTTTGAAAGTTTCAAAAGAGCCAAAAGCTTGAATGATAGATGCTCCCAACTGTCCAGAAGGAACCGCTGCACCACCGGGTTTCATGGTTTGCCAGAACATTTCATGGTTATAATGTCCACCAGCGTTGTTACGCATTTTAGTAGAGTATTTAGAAATATTTCTGAGTACAGACTCAATCTTCGTGTTATTGGTATTTACATTTTCAGCAGCACAAGCTTCAGATAATGCTTTTGCATATGCAGCTGCATGTTTGCTGTAGTGAATATCCATGGTAGTGGTATCAATTGAGGGTTCTAGTGCATTGAAAGCATAGGGCAGTGGCTGCTGAACGAATTCATTACCAGCAGTAGTGCCAGAAGCCTTTACCAAAGAGGGTAAGATGGTTCCTGAAAATCCCAATGCCAATCCTGCCTTACCTGTAGTTTGAATAAAACGTCGACGTGATGATGAATGATTCATAAAAATAATTTGTTCAGTGAGAAATATTCAAGGTCAAGAAAGTAGATTACATTGTAATATTTTCTTGTTTCTTGTTTCTTCTTTCTTGATTCTTCCTAAAGTTATTCCAAATCTTACGCAAGCGTGTAAAAGTTCTGTAATAAAACTCCTGATTGAATAATTGAGAGTCGCGCATGGCTTTATAAGTAAGGAATGCACCTATCGGAATTAATATCATAGTAGAGAGCCACATTCCCTGCATTGGAGATGCCTGTCCTGATTTCACAAACTTCTCACCAAATGTGTTGAAAAGATGAAATAAAACAAAGAATATAATTGCAAAAACCAATGGTGTTCCCAATCCGCCTTTTCTAATAATGGATCCCAATGGAGCGCCAATCAGGAATAATACAATACAAGCAACGGATAAAGTGAACTTTCGATGCCATTCAATCTCATGAAAGCGTAGCGATTTGTATTTTTCAACATAGTCAGATGCCAATAAACCCACATTGCTTTTGATGCTACTGATTTGTCCAACACTGGCATCAATAATGACATCTCTTAATGAATCAGGAAGTAAAGCATCAAAAGACTTGGCGGTTTTGAGTTTCAGCGTATCCGTTTTGATCCATCCTGTATCTGCGGCATAACGAGCAAATCTGACATAAGGTGTAATATCAGCTCTGGATCTTCTCAAATAAAAACTATCAATACTTTCCAATGAGTCAATGGCATGGTTGAGTTGTCTCAGACTTAGCATTTTGGGGTCATAAAATGCACTATCACCAGTTTTGCTCATTTGAAAGCTCGAGAGATCGAATATCTTTTTATACTCCTTAAATCCTAATCTGATGAATTCTGTATTGCCTGTGCCTCTTGTTCCACGTTCCTCAAAACGCCAACCATTTTTCAAAATGAATTCTAAAAATTTTTTATCGGGGGTTACACGCATAATACCACTTTCCGCCATCAACATATTATCCTGCAAACCATAGTTTTTTTCAAATAACACGATATCGTGTATCACACTATCATTCTTTTCTTTTTTTCCTAGTTTAATAACATAACCATCCAATTTGTCATAAAACACACCTTCTTTGATATCAATAGCAGGTTTTGATACAATGATATCATACTTTAAAGCGGCTAATTTTAGCTGGGTAACAGGAATAATATTATTGGAAAAAAGAAATGCGAGTCCACCCAATAAAATGGTAATAAAAAAAAGTGGACGCATAAATCGGATTAATGGAATACCTGATGCTTTAATAGCGACCAATTCAAATGATTCTCCCAGATTCCCAAACGTCATGATCGATGAAAACAAAAGGGCTAAGGGTAAAGCCATGGGTACCCAGAATAACATTACCAGTCCGGCCAGTTTCATCACCGTGAAAAAATCCAACCCTTTACCCACCAAGTCATCAATGTATAACCAGAAAAACTGCATGGTCAATACGAACAATGAAATGGCAAACGCTGCCAAAAATGGCCCGATGAAAGAACGAATGATGAGTATGTCTAGTTTTTTCAACATGGGAGGTGAATGGATCAGTAGTGAATAGTCAGTAGTGAGTAGTGAGTTAAGCTTTAGATTTTTCTTTCACTCACTGCTCACTACTGACTACTCATTATTCACTTATCTTCATACAATGTTAAATGCAAATCTAAGACTTTCATCAGAGGAAAGGCAGTTGCTGTTGGATGAGCGTTTTATTTTAACAAAGAGAAGTATTCTACAAAAAACAGAGCAATTCTTCGGACAACTCAGTGGAGTGTTCAGACAGCATGTGTTAGCACGAAAGATGAACGAGGAAGTATTTATGCAGTGGACACCCAAAATTGCCCGAGGTGAGAACTATCATGGATTACCATGGGTTATGATGGATTATCCCCGTTTATTTACACGATCAAATGTTTGTGCCATTCGCTGTTTTTTTTGGTGGGGACGTTATTGCAGTATTACATTACAAGTATCGGGATTATACCAGGAGCGATTTCAACAAGCGATCATCGATTTTTTAAAGAAAGAAAACGACACAGGATGGCTGTTTTCAGTTGGGAATGATCCATGGCAGCATGTGATAGATGATAAACATTATCAATCTTGCGAACATCTTGAGCGGTTATTGACGGAACAATCAAACAGACCCTTTTTGAAGATCGCAAAAAAAATCCCACTGGAACAGTGGGATGAATTGGATCATTTTTTTGAAAGCAATTTTGTTGCTTTATTATCCATCTTAGCACATTAAGCACCCAATCTGTGAAATAACTCTTTCACCTGGTAGCCCCATAACTGGCTCTGGTCCTTAATTTCATTCTTCTCAGCAAAATCTTTGATGATCAGAATGGTCTGGTTGGATATTTCTGTTTTTTCAATTCTGAATTCGAAATACTCATTCTTTTCAGAATGAAGCCAATGGAAACGGATGAATTTATCCTGCTCTTGATCTAAAAGGGCTGCTTTATCAGGTGTGCCTCCATTCCATGAAAAACTATATACACCTTCCCATTCGTCTACTTTATCTGCAAACCATTCCTGTAAACCTGCTGGAGTGGCTAAAAATTCGAAAAGAATTGCTGGGGAACATCTCACCGGGAACTCTAAAGTAAATAACTGCTTTTTGCTCATTACATTCTCTTTAATCTGCCTTCATTCGTAAGGCTGCAATAATATTAAATAATCCATACCGTCCAAATGTTTTTTTACCGAACTGATCAATTTCTGAATAGGTAAAAAAGAGACATTTCTGCGACATTGTATAAGTAATTGTTTTTCAATTGGTTGTATTGAATATTTTTTTTGAAATAATTTCAAAAATGCTTAAATTGCTGATGAGTGGAGAAAAGACGCCAACAGACGAACCCATGACTAACTGCTGATCAAAGTCTCGCTACCCTTATATACAACCAAAACTGCATCCCATGAGTATGCGTCAGCTCAAAATCACGAAGTCAATTACCAATCGTGAATCACAGAGTCTTGAAAAATATCTTCAGGAAATCGGAAAAGTAGATCTGATCAGTCCGGAAGAAGAAGTTCAATTGGCAATGCGAATTCGACAAGGGGATCAACGGGCATTGGATCGTTTGGTGAAGTCTAATCTTCGTTTTGTAGTATCAGTTGCCAAGCAATACCAGAATCAAGGATTGACCCTACCTGATTTGATCAATGAAGGTAATTTAGGGCTGATCAAAGCAGCACTTCGTTTTGATGAAACACGCGGATTCAAGTTCATTTCTTATGCGGTATGGTGGATTCGTCAAAGTATTCTACAAGCATTGGCCGAACAAAGTCGTATTGTTCGTCTGCCTTTGAATAAAGTGGGTCTTACCAATCGAATCAGTAAAGCCTATCAATTATTGGAACAGGAATTCGAACGTGAACCCACCGTTCAGGAACTAGCCGAACTGCTGGAACTAAGTATCGAGGAAGTGGCTGCTACCATGAGCGTGGGATTCAGACATGTGAGTATGGATACACCATTATCTGATGGAGAAGATGGTACATTGATGGATGTGATGGAAAACCCCAACGCAGATAAAACAGACGAAAAGTTGGTACATGATGAATCATTGCGATTGGAAATAGAGCGGAGTTTGAAAACATTGACAGAAAGACAAAAAGAAGTGCTTTGTTTTTTCTTTGGAATTGGGGTCGATAATCCACTGAGTCTGGAAGATATTGGGGAAAGATTTAACCTCACCCGTGAGCGGGTACGTCAGATCAAGGATAAAGCCATTACCAAATTAAGAAGTACCAGCAGATGTAAACACCTGAAGGTATATCTCGGATAAACAAATCCACACTATATTTGCAACCCTAAAGTGAACCTCTGATTGGTTCACTTTTTTATTGGTGTAAGACCGAAATCGTGAATTATGTTTCAGAATCTCTCCGAAAAATTAGAATCAGCGTTTAAAAACCTAAAAGGTGAAGCGCGTATCAATGACCTGAATATTGCCAATACGGTAAAAGATATTCGTCGTGCATTGATTGATGCGGATGTCAATTTTAAAATTGCCAAAGAGTTTACAGATAAAGTAAAGGATAAAGCCATTGGTGAGAAAGTCATCAATGCCATCAGCCCGGGTCAGTTAATGGTGAAGATTGTTCAGGATGAACTGACGGAATTAATGGGGGGCTCTGAAGCTGTATTCAATGTAACCGGTAATCCTGCCATCATTTTAATTGCCGGATTACAGGGTAGTGGTAAAACCACATTTACCGGAAAGCTGGCGAACTATCTCAAAAATAAAAAAGGCAAATCACCTTTACTCGTTGCCGCAGATATTTATCGTCCGGCAGCGATCGATCAGTTAACTGTATTGGCTGAACAAGTAGGCGTTGATATTTACAGTGAGCGAGAGAATAAAAATGCAGTGGAAATTGCACTGAATGCAATCAAAGAGGCTAAAGCAAAAAATAAAAATGTTATCATCATCGATACGGCCGGACGTTTGGCAGTGGATGAAGCGATGATGAAGGAAGTGGCGGATATCAAGGCAGCAGTCAATCCCACAGAGATATTGTTTGTTGTGGACTCCATGACCGGACAAGATGCTGTAAATACAGCCAAAGCCTTTAATGACCGATTGGATTTTTCCGGTGTGGTGCTCACTAAGCTGGATGGTGATACCAGAGGTGGTGCTGCATTGTCTATTAAGTATACCGTACAAAAACCCATTAAATTCGTAAGTAGTGGAGAGAAGCTGGATACGCTGGATGTTTTTTATCCGGATCGTATGGCGCAACGTATTCTGGGCATGGGTGATATCACCACCTTGGTAGAAAAAGCACAGGCTCAGTATGATGAAGTGCAGGCTAAAAAGTTGGAGAAAAAAATCAGAAAAAATCAATTTGATTTTCAGGATTTTCTGGATCAGTTACAACAGATCAAAAAAATGGGGAATATTAAAGATCTGATGGGAATGATTCCCGGTGTAGGAAAAGCGATTAAAGACGTAGATATTAATGACGATGCTTTCAAAGGCATTGAAGCCATTATTAGTTCCATGACCCCTTTCGAACGTGCGAATCCGGATAGCTTAACGCCTAGTCGTAAACAAAGAATAGCCAAGGGCTGTGGTAAAGATCTGACTGAAGTGAATGCATTTATGAAGCAGTTTGAACAGATGAAACAGATGATGAAGATGATGAACAATATGCCCATGGGTGGAAGATTTCCCGGGATGCGTCGCTAATAGCATAGTTGATACAAGGATAGGCTCACAGCCATGATGGAAATAAAAGAGCTTGAAAGAACATAAATGATCGTTTTGATGATCGGTGTCCTTGATAAGGAACATGGATATTAATTATATATATATCTAACTAGGACAGAACTCATAGCTTAAAATGAACCGATTTATCCATGCGGTAACATATTATTAACTTTTTAGACTAGGGTTACTTTGGAAATCTACGTTCAAACTCCTATTTTTGCCGCCTGATTCACCCTATTTATTAACGCCTATAAATTTCTATTTAACATGGCAGTAAAAATGAGATTACAGAGACACGGCAGCAAGAAGCGTCCGTTCTACTTTATCGTAGTGGCCGATGCCCGTGCCCCAAGAGATGGTAAGTTCATCCAAAAAATCGGAACTTACAATCCGCTGACTGTTCCAGCAACCATTCAATTAGACCGTCAAAAAGCGCTTGAGTGGTTGAACAAAGGTGCTCAACCTACTGACACAGTTCGCCGAATCCTCTCTTTCAAGGGAGTGTTGTACCTAAAGCACCTGTTAAGAGGTGTAAAATTGGGTTTATTTGATGATGCAACAGCTATGACCAAATTCCAAGTATGGCATAATGAGCATGAAGCAAATGTTACCCGTCGTAATGAAGAGCACAGAAAAAATCAGCGTGCAAAAAGAGCTTACACTCCGGTTGTAAAAAAAGTGGAGACTAAGCAAGAAGAAGCTGCACCTGCTGAAGGAACTACAGAAGCTTAATCAACGATACGTTCAACATATTCCTCAAAGTCCCGATGCATGTCGGGACTTTTTTTGTTTAGTCGATAGCTGATGGTTCATGGCTAATAGTTCATAGTCAATAAAGCATCTACTATAAACCATTCGCTATGAACTATTGCCATGGACCATGGACTATAAGCTATGGACTATGCCCCATCACCTATATTTGCACCATGGAATCCTACATACATATCGGTCGATTTGTGGCAAGTTTTGGATTAAAGGGAGAAGTGATCTTACAGCATGCACTGGGTAAAAAAACGGCATTAAAAGATGTGAAAGTGGTTTTTGTGGAAGAACAAAAAGGAACTTATTTGCCCTATTTTCTAGAGAGTTCTAAGGCCAAGGATCACGATGAAATATATGTGAAATTGGAAGGTATTGATACCAAAGAATCTGCTTCAAGATTAAGTACCCGAAATGTATGGTTGAAAGATGCTGATTTCAGAAAATTAGCAGGTAAATCATCTCCGATCTCTCTCCTTGGCTATACCGTAATAACGGATGAAGATGAAAATCTCGGCCCCGTTCAAGAAGTGATTGAACAGCCTCATCAAGTATTATTACGAATTGATTTGAACGGAAAAGAAGCACTCATCCCATTACATGCCGAATCACTCGACGGCATTGATCACGATCAAAAAGAAATCCATGTAGTGTTGCCGGATGGATTGTTGGATGTGTATAGGTAGCTGATGGTTCATAGCTTATGGTCCATAGTCCATGGTATTTTGACTATGTGCTATGGACCATTGACCAGGAACTAACCCGCTATTTTCCCCGGATTAAAATACAGTACCTCCGCTCTTCTTTCCACTCCCGCTGCTTGTAATGCTCTTTCGGCTTGAAGAACATGTCTGTATTGATGTGCAATGAAAAACAAAAAAGTGTCGCCTAATTTTAACTTGATGAATTTGGCAATGGAAATTGGACAGCTTGCTTTGTTTAAGTCGATACTTCTAGCTTCTTCCAGTAGCTGAAGTAATTTTTCCTGCTGCTCAATGAATACAGCAATGACTTGGTGACTATTAGCATTGGAAACGGGATAATGATCTTTGGGCGAAGACATTTTTTTACTCAAAGAACCATCTTCTTTAGGCATCATTAATTGAGTGAAATAATTACCCAACCAACCTGATTTAAAATGTACGCCCGACTTACAGTTCTTTTTTCGGGCTTCTTGTATCGGATCTAAACTTGCTGACAAATGCTTCTATTTATTCAGTATCCAATTTACAACAGATTCTAAGTTAAATCTATCTCCTATGAATTTAGCGACAACCACATAAAAGGGTGATAACTTATTTATCTTAGCATACACATGACACTTCCTCAACGTTATATTGCCCATTTAGACCTCGACTCTTTTTTTGTGAGTGTAGAGATGCTGAATGACCCCTCATTAAAAGGGAAAGCTGTTATTGTAGGAGGTTCTCGAGACAGGGGCGTAGTCACCACTTGTAGTTATGAGGCAAGAAAATTTGGTGTCAGAAGTGCGATGCCCATGAAAACGGCGATGAAGTTATGTCCGCATGCCATTTTGGTAAGAGGTACTCGAGGAGAATACAGTCGTTATTCCAGATGGGTTACAGAGATCATAGCAGCAAAAGCGCCTCTATTTGAAAAAGCTTCCATTGATGAGTTTTATATTGATCTAACAGGAATGGATAAATTCTTTGATCCATTTCAATGGACCATTGATCTGCGAAAAGAGATCATGGAACAAACACAATTGCCCATTTCATTCGGATTGGCTTCCAATAAAATGGTAGCCAAAATTGCAACCGATGAAGCCAAGCCCAATGGCTATTTATTTGTACAGCCGGGTAGGGAAAAAGATTTTTTAGCGCCCTTGCATGTTAATAAGTTCTCGGGGGTAGGAGAGCAAACACTCAAGACTTTACAGTCAATGGGCATTTATTTTATTAAAGATATCATTGTTACACCCATAGAAGTATTGGAAAAAAAATTGGGTAAATGGGGAACAGATCTCTGGCATAAAGCGCATGGTATTCATCACGGAGAAGTACACGCATACCATGAAGCAAAGTCGATTTCAACGGAGAATACTTTTGAAGAAAATAAAACAGATCTAGACTTTCTTTTGAGTGAATTGGTTCGGATGACAGAAAAAGTGGCGTATGAGTTAAGACAAGATGAAAAATTAGCAGGTTGTATAGCAGTGAAAATAAGGTATCCTGATTTTGAAACAACATCTCGACAAACAACCATCGACTATACTTTCAGGGATGATGAGTTGATACCGGTAGCTATTGATTTGTTCCATAAGCTATATCGAAAGGGACAACCTGTTCGTTTGTTAGGAGTCAGATTAAGTGAGTTAACAAACCATGCTATCCAAGGGAGTTTATTTGATGATGCTGAAAAGAAGCATGAATTGTATAAAGCAATTGATGATGTAAAGAACAAATTCGGTAAATCATTACTTCAGAAAGCAAGAACCATCAAAAAGGATCAATAATGAAATAGTACGGCACTGAGCTGTCGTGCTATTTCATTATGTAAAGAAAAGATTGACTCATTTTATCTTTTACTGTATCTTAATATCCCTAATCATAAAAATATACCATGAGAAATTTTCTGTTATTCATTATGTGCTTGATCACATTCACTCCGCTGTTGGCACAAAGAACCATTATGCATTGTGGCCAACTGGTAGACGTAAAAAATCTACAACTACTAAAAGAAATGACCATTATAACAGAAGGAAATAAAATTGTGGAAGTAGTGAAGGGATATAAAAATGCTACCGCGGGTGAAAAACTGATTGACCTAAAATCGAAAACAGTCATGCCGGGTTTGATTGATATGCATGTGCATCTGGAAAGTGAAACCAACCCGGGTAAGTATATGGAAACATTTACTTACAATCCGGCAGATTATGCTTACCAGTCAGTGGTATTTGCAGAAAGAACACTCATGACAGGTTTTACAGCCGTACGTGATCTTGGAGGAAGTGGTGTCAATATTTCTTTGAGGAATGCCATCAATAAGGGGCTGATCAAAGGTCCACGTGTATACACTGCGGGAAAATCGATTGCCACTACCGGTGGACATGCTGATCCAACGAATGGTTATAGAAGAGATTTGATGGGAGATCCGGGTCCGGATGCAGGCGTGGTAAATGGTGCAGACGAGGCGGCAAAAGCGGTTAGACAAAGGTATAAAGAAGGAAGTGATGTGATTAAGATCACCGCATCGGGTGGTGTATTAAGTGTTGCAAAAAGTGGAGAGAATCCACAGTTTACGGAAGCAGAAATAAAAGCAATTGTGGAAACAGCTAAGGACTATGGTTTTAAAGTGGCCGCACATTGTCATGGTAAAGAAGCGATGAAAAGAGCAGTAGTAGCCGGTGTAAACTCAATTGAACATGGAACTTATATGGACGAAGAAGTGATGGGATTGATGAAAAAAATGGGAACTTATTATGTGCCTACCATTACAGCGGGAAAAGCTGTGGGTGATTCCGCTAAAAAGCCAGGTTATTATCCGGAGTTGGTAACACCTAAAGCCATTGCCATTGGTCCTAAAATTCAAAACACTTTTTCAAATGCCTATAAAGCAGGCGTTAAAATTGCCTTTGGTACTGATGCAGGCGTGTATGCCCATGGAAAAAACTGGCTTGAGTTTGTATACATGCATGAAGCAGGTATGCCGGCATTAGAAACCATTCGTTCAGCTACCTTATATGCTGCAGATTTGCTGGGTGATGATAGAATTGGTGTGATTGAAAAAGATAAACTGGCTGATATCATTGCTGTTGATGGAGATCCGGTGAAAGACATTGCTTCCATGGGTAAAGTGAAGTTTGTGATGAAGAATGGAGTGGTGTATAAAAACGATTGAAACAGAAGAATATTGAATGTCGAATTTTCAATGTTGAAGTAAGGAATGATTACACGCCTGTAAGACTTTGTCTGATGTGAAGTGAGAAAATAAAAATCAATTCGCGTCAGCTTATAATCAAATAAAGATTATTTTTTATTCGATCATAGCATCATTATTTTTGAGGTGATAGGAAGGGCTACGATGAACAATTACTATCATCATAAAATAAAAATGGTATGAGTATTATCAGAATTCCTTTAAGATTTACAGGCTCGAAGGGTGAAAAAATGGTGTATGCTTTATTTGATAGCGGAGCTACTTATTCTTGTTTGAATATGGACGTTGCACACGAAATTGAAACACCTACTAAGCTGTATGAGCCCATGGAAATAGGTACAGCCAGTTCTTCTCATTGTGTAGTAATAGAAGAAGCCATGCGAGCAGATTTTTATCATGAATACATTCGTCTCAGCGATGAATTCATGGTGGTACCCGGTTTAAGTGAAGAAGCCATTATCGGTGTCAATACACTTCAGAAATGGCGTATCAAGTTGGATTTTGAACATGATAAAGTCATCATCAATCCTAAAGTAGCAGAGCATATGATAAAAGACTTGAAAGCCTTAAAGGATATGTGGAAACCCAATAGTAAGAGATAGAAGAGCAATCTTATTAAATAGCTTATTGGTTACATTTTTCTATTCTATGATTAACCAAGCTTCTTCAGTTGTGATAACATCGCTCTCAAATCTTTCGGCAATTCCGCTTCCAGATCAAATCTTTCGTTATTCAGGGTAAAAGAAAGTTTATGAGAATGTAATGCTAGTCTAGACATGAGTGGTCTTTCTTATACTGTCGTCCAACTTTACAAAACTACTGTTATCGGTAAACATTTAAATTACTGATATTTCAATAACGTTAGGCAGGTCGCCGTCATTAAGTCTTGCAAAAAGCAATGGTATGAGATTTTGAAGGGTACTACGCCGATTATCTGCCCCACATAAGACCGCGATTGTAAGTGGAAGCTTTTCGATTTTTTGTTGGTATTGTAAGTTTTGATCGACAGTCACAAATAAGTCGAAACTGTCAGCGATCATTAATTTTAGTAGCTCGCCGTTTTTCTTTCCCAGCCAGCCTTTATCACTAACAGACCAGACCTCGTTACCAACACCGAAGTCCATTTTCAATTTTCGAGGTAAACTCTCATCAAGCAAAATTTTCATGCAACACTTTCTGAGATGTGAGCGTTTTTTTAGCCATTTCTAGAACAGCTAATGCGGATTTTTTGGAAACGGTTGGAAAATCGTCTAAGAACTCGTCCAGGTCTTCACCACCTTCGATATAGTCAAAAAGGGTTTGTACTTGAACGCGGGTTCCTACAAATACGGGAGCGCCGCTCATCACATCGGGATCTATGCTAATTTCTCCGTATTTCATTTTTCAAATTTTATTTAAAGTTACGATAATGTTTTCAAATCAATTTGAGGGTCGCGTAAGGGGTTTTACGCTAACGTTCGAGTATTTGCGAAGGCTGGAATTCATTGATTGTCCAGCGCGGTACAAATGCCCATTTGAAAAATTTGTTGTTTAAGTTATGAACTAAAGCTGAACATTGATCGTCGAGCTCGAACCGCTGCTGATGTCTGCATATAGCTGATGTTTCAATGTCCAGCCCTGCTTTTGCAAATACTTTTGTTGCCTACTGGCATATTTTGGGACTTTAATTATTTTTCAATTTGTAGGAACTATGCAAATAAGAAACATTCCATTTTGTATTGTCTTTCGTCCAAAGTATTGAAAGTGTTACGGGCTTACTTTCTATCGTGCTGTCTGCTGTGTTGATTAATTTTCTGTTGGCTTCTACTGTTTCTAAAACGTTGGAATTGTCAATAATTAAAAAGTCTCTGGTTGAAATAGAATAGTCGTAAGACTTTACATTCTTAGAGGCGTTGCTTTTAAGTACAGAGTCCATTTGAGAATGTGTCCTGCTAATACCGTCAACAATATTTCTGTAAAAAGCATTGTTAGTGTGCATTGCAAAAGCATCATTTATTTTACCTTCTTTTAGTAGCGAGAATAAAGCATTTTCACTTCCTGTTACTTCTTTAGTTAGTGTAGCTGGGTCAAAATCTGTTTTATTTCCTGTTGAGTTTTTGCAGGCCGTAAATAGCAGGGCAATACTTGCAAAACTTATGATAATTCTTCTTTTCATTTTTTATTTTTTAAAGGTTTAAAATAATTCAAATTCGTAATTGTTGTCTGCAAACCATTTTTTGAATTCCAATATTCTCTGTCGTCTGAACTCTTTTGTCTTTTTTAAGTCGCATTGTATTAAATAAAAAGTATGATAGCCTTTATTACTGAAAGGCATATGAAAGTCAGCAATGATATTCATAAATTCCCATCCATTTGCAGTTGGCATTTTTAGATGAGCCTCATATGATTCATTACCGATTGCCTTTTTATAACCGAGTGTTTCGGAAATGTGAAGCCCAACAAGCAGAATTAAGCTAACAAGTTTAATACCCCTAAATTCTGGCAAAACAAATGTCCTTCCCATCTCAAAAGTATAATCATCATTTGGAATTTCTATTTTACTTTTTGAAGTATGATTCATATAGTTGTATGGGCAAGGTGTTAGTCTTGTGTAGCCAGCAAATTTACCATCTATATAAAATACCAAATGAAAACTGTTTTCATCATAAACTTCTCTTGTTGAATCAAGGTCTTTGTAGTAATTAAGACTTTCACTGAAACAAGAAAATCTGTTTTGGATTATTTCTTCAGTTATTTTAGGAAGAAGTTTGTATTCTATTTTTTTCATCCTCTTTCATTTAAGTGTTATTAAACTTGCCGCATGAGTAAACCCTGCACCAACAGAAGCCAACAGAAGCCTTTCATTACCTTTCAGCGTTTTTGTTTCCAATGCTTGTGAAATTGCAATTGGAATAGTCGCTGCACTTGTGTTGCCAATACGCTCAATATTAATAATGAATTTCTCGATTGGAATAACAAGCCTTTGTGCCAGTACTTCTATCATTTTTTTATTAGCTTGATGTGGTATAATAAAATCAATGTCTGCGAAAGTAATTTTATTTCTTTTCAAAATTTCTTCAATAGCATTTTGCATTAAAGTTATTCCGTGTTCAAATATTCTTTTACTGCTGAAACGCAAATAGTGATTGTCTTCGACAATATTTTTTTTTGTCAATGGCGTTTGGCTACCGCCATTAAGCATATTTACATCCATTGCATAAGTGCTATCTAATTTACATAAAATGTCTGTAATATTATTTTCTAGTTCAGAATATTGAAGCAATGAAACTCCTGCACCATCTGCAAAAACCAAAACTGTTTTTCTGTCTAATGGGTCAATAATTGAGCTAAATTTGTCTGCACCACAAACTAAAATATTTTTATAGGCATTTGAATTAATCAATGATGCGGCTAATTCTAAAGCGTAAATGTAACCACTACAAGCAGCCATAATATCAAAGCCCCAAGCATTTTTAGTTTCTAACTTTTGATGAACTATGGCAGCAGTTGAAGGGCAATAAAAATCGGGTGTCATAGTTGCGACAATTATGCAGTCTATGTCTTTTGGTTCTACATTAGTTTTACTTAAACATTGCAAGGCTGCCTTAAGTATCATATCAGAAGTTGCACCTTCTGCAAAATATTTGCGTTCTTCAATTCCTGTTCTTTCAATAATCCATTCTTCTGTTATATCAAAACGTTTTGCTAATTCAGAATTGGTCAAACATTGCGTTGGTATAAAGTGTCCAAATGATTTAATAATAGTTCCCATTTAGGTCTGTCTGGTTGTGTTAGTAGGGTGTGTAAAAATGCTTTCGGTAAACCTTTTGTTGTGTGCAGCTATTGGATAGTTTGTCGATTATATCTTTTAAAATTGAGTGTTAAGTAATCTATTCTATTGGCAAGAAACCCATTAGAAAGGCGTCTTTGCAGTGCAACTCCATCTTTTTTCTGAGTCGCATTAATTGTTAGGTAAACAACCAAAAATTGATTATTGTCAGATGTTGTAAGTAGAATATTTTCATTTGCAGTATAAATCTTAGTACGAATACTGCTTTGGTCAAAATCAAATATGTATGGCATTGGGTGATAGTAACATTCGTTTCTATATGTTTTAGAAACGTCTATACTCAATCTAAAGGTTGTATCTATTCGATTGAAGTTATTTACTTCTATATCACTAGTGAAAAGTTCAATTGAAATTCCGCCCTTAAAAGGTATGTTAATAGTTTTCTTCTCGCCCTTTGAATAATTAGTTGCTGCTTTTAATAAGTCTTCTTCTTGATTGTCCTCTGGATAGTCTATAAAAACACGCTGTTCAAATTTATTCTTTAGAAGAATAAATGATTTTTTTGCTTGGAATTGTATGGCTTCTGCTTCAAAATACACGTTGGGGTTTGCAATTAAGTATTTTATTGTGTCTTTTAAATTGTAAGTTATTTGTAAAGAGTCTAGATTAGGAAACTTAGCCTTCAATTTGGTAATTATTTCTAAGCTGTCGCTTAGCTTTTCACTTGGACTTAAGCTTGCATCAAATTGTTTTACAAAAGTAAATGTCACAGAATCCGCTTTTTTTGCCCTATAAATGAAGAAGTTTTCATAATACTTTGAATCATTGAATATTTCTTTATCCTTCAATGCGTCAATTTTTATGTTTTTATATGTTGCTGAAATAAACTTAGTCTTACTTGTTGATAAAGCAGATGTTAAGTGAATTGTCCATTGACGAAAGTCCGCCTTTGTCAGTTGTGAGACTCCTTCATAAGTTGTTATTTTTTCATTTGTCACACCTTGGTTATTGAGTCCATTTTTAAGAACAAGTTGGCCTATGATAGAGCTTGAAGGCGTTTTGAGTTCCGTCCAAACATTTTGACTGGAAGCCTCTATTGCAGTAAAGACGAATAGAGTTAATATAAAAGGTTTATGTTGTTTCATATTTTTAAGTTTAATTATGAATTAGATGTATAGTTGCACACAGCTAGTAAATATAAGAAATTCATCATACATATTCAAAAAAAATCATACTATTGAAAATCAATACATTACCCTGAAAACAAGAAGTAATCCAGACAAAAACAGCAATGCTCATTTGGTCTTTTTATTTCCCTAAATAGATAGCTGATCTAGTGTGCAATATCTTTTTGAAAGTTCTAAAACTTTCCAAAAGCTTAAGTCCTTAAGTATTGCGATAGAATATTTTTATAACAATTCAACTAGCAGGAATGATTTGATATGATCTATTTACTATCTCAAGAAGTCATTTCAACCTTACTCCTTTGTTTTCTTAAACTTCCAAGGCAACCGTTCTACTTTCTCAGCAATCACCGGTTTCGCCACCCGTTCCGGATTTGTAAAAAAAACTCTTTCTCCTTTCTTAATAATAAGAGCATCAATAATATCAAAAGCGGTAAATTTTTTATTTTGATAGGGTGTGTGGTTATTGTTAAGATAATGAACACTCATGCCCCAAACCACTAGTTTATTATTAGTACTGTTTAGGGGGATGCTTACGGTGCCTCCTTCAAAAGATTTACTCTCGATGGCAATATCTAATTCATCGAAGTAAAAAACATTTCCCGTATCCAATAAAAAATCACTCACCATACAGATCAGTTGAATGCGTATCGCTTCTGCATTTGTTTTTTCAGGACAAACATCTTGCACACAAAAAGAAGGGAGATCAAAGCAAATACTAGATTTGGGCACTACCCGTATTGGAGGTAATTTAATTTTTAAAAGACGGTCTATTGAGCAGGCATCATTAAACCGAAATCGATGCAAAGGACTTGGATCACCCTCGGTAATCGTTCTTTTGCCAATGGCATTGGTTGTATTCCTATGCATCATTTGGTAAAATGCACTCGTAAGCCGATGATAAGCACTTGTATGTGGAACTATCTTTAGCAATGGATGAAAACCTTTCATTAACATAGAAGCCGCCGCACTGGCGCGACCAAACTCAACGCTTGCTTTTCGTGAGTTTTCAGATTGGGTTACTTTGGCAGGCTTTGTACGGGTGAAAAATTGACCATTACGTTCGTAATGAACCATTTCTCCAACACTTCCACTTAGCCTCAAAAGATTATTTTGACGGGCCATGAAATAGGTTTTCAATAAATATACAAAATTTATGTAAAGTGATAGTGTTACGGCGTTTTTCCTCCGTTATAAGTGCGTTACAAGTCCGTTATAGGTCCGCTATTCATTCGATGTTCACTTGAATATCGTCCACTGCTCATTCGAGCTATCTTCCACACTGCGGTGGTATATCCTTATATATATTACAGGGAATCGGTTGCTCATACTTTTTAAAAGGTGAACAACAAACAAAAAAAACACATGGATGCATTGAAGATGATATCACTCAGGTACGGAAAGCAGTTGAATCCCTATTGGTTATGGTTCTAAAACTTTTGAAAAATTTTAGAACGATACTTTTGTTATCTGCAGCTGTTTTGTCGTTAGAATGCTTATAAGTTGAATTATACCAATGCCTTTTTTTTATTGGCATTAGTCAAACGCGTTTTTGTCGTTGGCTTTTGTAGTGGCATTTTTTTTCCTGTTGCTTTGTAATAAGCAATTATCTCACTTATTTTTTTTCTGTCTGCTGCTGTCAAGGGCGTTGGATCAACTACAAAATCAACACCTGCCGGTTCTTTTATGTATCCCATTGTCTTGTAATTTAAGTCGGAAAATATTTTTTAATTAGCTTAAGTGCTTCTTTTGGGAATATTACCATTTTATGGTTGCCAACATGAGTAGCACCTAAATTTTTTTCGTAATGTTCAATCAGTCTTGTCTTGGAAGTGAAAGAAACAAAGCCTTGATAGCCTTTGTCCCATGAAGATTTACAAGTGAAAGCGAACAAATTACCAGGAACGCCTTCATAAAGTTTACGTTTCCCTAAATTGAATGGTGAACTTTCAATAAGATGTAAATAAAAATGGTCGTTATAATCACTGATACTTAAAAGCCCTTGAATAATATCAGGATTGTTCCTAATTGTCAGTTTGAAGATTTGTCTGTCTGTTAACTTAAACTCATTTGCCCAATTGAAAAGCCAGCCATTTTTCTTGGTAATATTTTTTAAGTCCGCTTTCCCGACAGGTTGAACATCGGTTGGAAAACTATCGCCTGAAATAGTATTAACTATGCTGTTTGTTAGCTTATCAATCTCAATTCCTAAATGATATTTGGTCTGTTTTGCCACCTTATAAAGATACGAAATGTGTTGTTAGTAATTAACAGAAAGTTCGCTTAAAGTGATTGATTCGATGTGTGCAATAACTTTAGAAAGTTCTAAAAATTTCCAAAAGTTTAAATTCAGTTTTTCTGTGCAAGACTCAACCCAATTTTCTCAACTGCGCCAACATGGCTCTCAAATCTTTCGGCAATTCTGCTTCCAGATCAAATCTTTCATTATTTAGTGTGAAAGAAAGCTTGTAAGAGTGTAAAGCCAATCTAGACATGAGCGGTCTTTCTTGTTCTGCGTCTTTTGATAACTTAAATTTCTTTTTCAAGGCGGATAAAAGAATAGGAGCAGGATCTCCATACAATTCATCGCAAACAATAGGATGCCCCAGATGCTGCATATGCACACGAATCTGATGTGTTCTTCCCGTATGAATCTGAAACTGTAACCAACTGTACAAACGAAAACTTTCTAATACTTGATAATCTGTTAGTGAAGACTTTCCTTTTACATGCGTCACCATCTTCCCTGTTTTACCGGGATGTTCCATAATGGCTGCATCAACACTGCCTGATTCATTGATCAGTTTTCCATGTACCAGTCCAAGATAAAATTTCTCAACTTCCCTTCCTTCAAATAATTGCGACAGTTGTTTATGTGTTTCTTCATCTTTGGCAAATACAATAATCCCACTAGTGTCTTTATCTAAACGATGAACAGTATAAATTTCTCCATAACTATTTTTCAGTAGTTCTTTCAACGAAAGCTCCTGTCCAAGTCTATCGGGGATACTCAATAATCCCGACGGCTTGTTAACTGCTATGAAATGACTATTCTCAAAAATGATCGTTGGGCGCATGGTAGTAGCTTATGGCTGATAGGTTATGGCAAATGGGTGATAGGTAATAGGTTTTGGGTGATAGCAGATAGGTTATAGCATATTGTCAAGTGGTTTGAATAATATATTGATCAAACTATTAGCCATGAACAATAAGCCATTCGTTATGGACTATGGACCATCGACTATGATCTACCAGCTTTCCTCACAAATGACTTATTCATAAACTTTAGTAGTCTTACTTCTTTCTCATTCAGGAAACGCCATTTACCTCGGTCTACATTCTTCTTGGTGAGGTTGGCGAACATGACACGATCCAAACCTTTGACATCATAACCCAAATGTTCAAAAATGCGGCGAACAATTCGGTTTCTGCCACTGTGAATTTCTATTCCTACGATATGCTTATTCTTGTCATCCGCATATGCAACAGCGTCTGCTTGTACAAAACCATCTTCCAGAGTAATACCGGTCATGATGGCTTCAAGGTCTTTTTTAATCACCGGTTTATCCAGTGTTACTTCATAGATTTTTTTTACTTCAAAAGAAGGGTGCGTTAATTTTTGTGCAAGCTCTCCGTCATTTGTTAATATCAAAACACCGGTTGTATTCCTATCAAGTCTGCCTACAGGATATACACGTTCCGGCGTAGCACCTTTGATGAGATCTAAAACAGTTTTTCGTCCTTGTGGATCATTAGCCGTAGTAATATAATCCTTGGGTTTATTCAATAAGATATACACTGCATTGCGTTGTAGAAAAACCTGTTTACCCTTTACAATTACTTTGTCTTTTGACGAGACTTTATAACCGGGTTCAAAGATTTTATCGCCATTCACCGTTACTTTACCTTCTTTCACCAGATCAGCAGCCTCTCTTCGTCCACAAACACCTGCATGTGCAATGAATTTATTCAAAGGCATCTGCTCGTCAGTCCCCGTATTCTTTAATGGAATATCAGTGGGTTGGACTTCTGGTTTACTTTCTTTCTTGGAATACTTATTACTTGATTTCTTACTTGAAGCCTGTGGCTTGAAGCTTGTAGCTTTCTCCTCCACCCCCCTCATTTTTTCAATTTTCTTTTTCCGCATTTCTTCTCCTGCGGCACGGGCTTCAGCTTTTATCTTTTTCTTTTCCTGGCGGAAAGCTTCTTTAATAGCACTACCTTTTTTCTGATTGGCAAACTTGTCGAAGTTGTCTGTTCTTTTTTTCATGTTTTTGTTTTTGCTGTTTTACAACAGTAATTGAGCTGTAAGCTTCTAGCTTCTAGCTTCTAGCTTCTAGCTTCTAGCTTCTAGCTTCTAGCTTCTAGCTTCTAGCTTCTAGCTTCTAGAGAAAGAAATAAATTGCAAGGTACAGTTTATATAGGAGATTTATTTATTGGTATTATACTAGGAGCTGGCAGCTAGAAGCTAGCAGCTCTCTACTCATCCTTTATTCGCCAACTGTCCACAAGCAGCATCAATATCTTTTCCACGGCTTCTTCTGAGTCGGGCATTGACACGATTGGATT
Source organism: Sediminibacterium sp. (assembly GCF_051861365.1). Lineage (NCBI taxonomy): Bacteria > Pseudomonadati > Bacteroidota > Chitinophagia > Chitinophagales > Chitinophagaceae > Sediminibacterium > Sediminibacterium sp. The sequence continues at coordinate 52,474 of NZ_JBHYCW010000015.1, forward strand.
CCAGGAACTTCATAAAGTTCATGATGCCATCTTCATCTGGCTTTGTGAATTTGAATGCGTCAATGGGATTGTACTCGATGATGTTTACTAAGTCGGCAGGTACTTGTCTGTATATCTTAACTAATTCTTCTGCATCTTTTTGCGAATCATTAAAATCTTTGAACAAGATGTATTCAAAAGTGATTTCGTTACCCGTTTGTTTGTAGAAATAATTCAACGCCTCAATCAGTACTTTGATATTATTGGTTTCATTGATCGGCATGATCTCATTTCGCTTTGCATCATTGGCAGCATGTAATGAAAGCGCTAATTTGAAACGAACCTGGTCATCTCCCAACTTACGAATGGCTTTTGCAACACCTGCAGTAGAAACAGTAATTCTTCTTGGACTCATAAACAAACCGTCTTCTGCGGAAATGCGTTCAATAGCTTTCATCACATTGCCATAGTTCAGTAAGGGCTCACCCATACCCATGAACACAATATTGGAAAGTTTTTTATTGAATTTTTCTTCGCTCTCTTTATTAATCAGTACCACCTGATCATAGATTTCATCATAGGTCAGGTTTCTTTTGCGATCCATATATCCGGTGGCGCAAAACTTACAACTTAGGCTACAGCCAATTTGTGAAGAAACACAGGCTGTTTTTCTTTCGTCTGTAGGAATCAATACGCCTTCCACAAGATGATTGTCATGTGTGCGAAAACGACTTTTGATGGTACCATCTTCGCTGTATTGAACCGTATCTACTTTTAAAGCGGGCAGTGTAAAAGTTTGAGCAAGTTTAGCACGTAGGTCTTTACTCAGATTGGTCATATCATCAAAATGATGCGCATGTTTCTGCCATAACCACTCATGAACCTGCTTTACACGGAATTTTTTCTCCCCAATGTTTTGAAAGTATTCTTCCAACTCATTGATACTCAAGCGTCTGATATTTGGTAATTCCGTATTCATCCTGCAAAGATACCGGAGAAACAGAGGAATAAGAAATTAAGAAACAAGGAATAAGAAACAAGGCTCAAGGAAGAGTCAAGAACGAAGAAACAAGACACAAGAAAGATTCAAGCTTTAGGCTGCAAGCCGCAAGTTATACATCAATTGCTTGACTGTCAGGTCAAGTCGAGACTTTAACGCTTGTTACTTGTCTCTTGTATCTTCCTTGTGTCTTGTGTCTTGTTTCTTGTTTCTTCTCTCTTATCTTGCGCATCAATCGTTGCAATATGAATGCTTGTTATGTAATAGATGCGGTTCGTACACCCATCGGAAGATATGGAGGTAAATTAAGTTCGATTCGTCCGGATGATCTACTGGCACATGTTATCACTTCACTTTTGGAGAGAAATAATACCATTGATCCTGCCGCTATTGAAGACGTGATTGCGGGTGCTGCTAATCAGGCCGGAGAAGACAATCGAGATGTAGCCCGTATGGCAGCATTATTGGCCGGACTTCCGGTTACAGTGGGAGGTAATACGGTAAATCGTTTGTGCGCCAGTGGTTTACAAGCTGTTATGGATGCCTCTCGCGCTATTATGTGTGGAGAAGGTATGTTGTATATCGCCGGAGGTGTAGAGAGTATGACACGTGCTCCTTTTGTAACGGCTAAAAGTGATGGCGCTTGGAGCAGAAAAATAGAAACTTTTGACACCACTATAGGCTGGCGTTTCATCAATAAAAAATTGGCGAGTATGTATCATCCTTACAGTATGGGTGAGACAGCCGAAAATGTGGCGAATGATTGGAAAATTAGTCGAGAAGAACAGGATGTATTCGCATTATCATCTCAGCAGAAATATTTTGCGGCACTCGAGGCAGGTAAATGGGATGACGAAATTGTTGCGGTAGAAATGATCAATGATCGATTGATCAGTTGGTTTAATCAAGATGAGCATCCGAGACAAACATCTTTGGAAAAACTGGCATCATTGAAACCTGCTTTTGCCAAAGACGGAACCGTTACCGCAGGTAATTCATCCGGTATTAATGATGGAGCAGCAGCCATGTTATTGGCGAGTGAAGAAGCAGTGAAGTTGTTTGATCTCAAACCCATTGCTCGAATTGCAGGGATGGGTGTTGCAGGTGTAGATCCTGCTATCATGGGAATAGGTCCGGTACCTGCTTCTCAAAAAGCCATGATCAGGGCCGGACTTCAGGTAAAAGACTTGGATCTCATTGAATTGAATGAGGCATTTGCTTCTCAGAGTCTCGCTTGTATACGTGATTTAGAATTAGACATCTCAAAAGTGAATGTAAATGGAGGCTCTATAGCAATAGGACATCCATTGGGCTGTAGTGGTGTTAGGATCTCTGCCACTTTATTGCATGAAATGAACAGAAGGAAATCAAAATATGGTTTAGCAACGATGTGTGTTGGGGTTGGACAAGGTGCAGCCGTCATTTATGAAGGTTTGTCTGTTTAGGATTATTTGATAACCAAAAGCCATTTTTCATAGTTGTCTATTTTCTGTAACTTTTCATTTTGAGAATCGTTTCGCTTAAAAAACTAAAACCTGAATACACATGAAAAAATTAATGATGATCTGCCTCATGCTAGGCGTTGTTGCATTTGCACATGCACAAGATAAAGACAGCACATTACAAGATTTTGTAGGTAAGTATAAATTTCCTGAAGGAAGTATTGTTGCAGAAGTAACTGTTTCAGTAGAAGGGGCAGGATTGGTGATGGGTTCAAGTATCGGCAACTCAGCTTTGGTAAAAATAGGAGAAGATCTTTTTTCGATCACCGCTTATGATGGAAGTGCCCAGTTTAAAAGAGATGCCAATAAAAAGGTAATTGGCGTGAGTATTAATGCAGGTGGATATGCATTGGAAGGAACCAAGTCTGATGGCATTGCCATCGATAGGGCTCATACCATATTCATCAATTGTATCAACAAATTAACTGCTAAATAGTCTAGTCTATCACATCATTTAAAAGGGGCTGTATCAAACATTTGATGCAGCCCCTTTCTTTTACCATAGACCATAAGCCACTCTTAATTATAATAAGTCTCATCTAAATAAAATAACCCATCCTCTTTCTGCCAATACCAAAACTTTTTTCTGTAAACAATATATTTCCCTCGTGTTGTTGTTTTAATATAGTTCTCGGGTACAAACAAAATGCGAGGAGGTACAATTTTATATCGATAAATAAGATTGGTTCTTTGATTGGGTGTGAATGCTCGGCTCATAACACGATAATCTGCTTTTGCTGCAATGGCTTCAGGAAGTTTTTCTTTAGGAGTGATCACATTACCCATACCATCAATTACGATCATGGGAAGTAATTCCTCTTTTTTTTCAACCTTGGTCTCTGATGGTTCCTCTTTTTCTACTTTGGATTTATTGATCAAAGCAGGCACAGTATTGTCTTTGGTAGGCTCAGGTGTTTTCACAACCGGACCTGAATGTACTTTGACATTATTTGTTTTTTGCGGAACAGATTTTCTGCCACAGCTCATAACAAACAAGAATCCAAAAAATATGATCGGAAAACACTGTCTCATAACGCTTATTTCCGCTATGGGTTGCGAATATTATGCCAGAATAGCGGATGGCTGATAGTCGATGGTCCATAGTCCATGGTTTAAGTTCAATATTTACCATGTACTATGGACCATCAACTATGGACTACTTAAAGTACCCCACTAACGAAGCCTGTGCCATCTCTTCCTGAGTTCCTTTCTGCAAATCTTTCACCACACAGGTTCCATTCTCCATTTCTTTTGAACCGATGATGATGACAAAGGGGATATTCTTTTTCTCCGCGTATTTGAATTGTTTATCAAATTTACTTTGCTCATGAAACAATTCTCCTGCAATACCTGATTGTCTGAGTTGTTGCAAAAGAGAGAATGCATTTTTACTTTCCGCTTCTCCTAAATTGAAGAAGAGTACTTTAGATCCTATTTGAACGGTATCCGGAAACAATTGTAATTCTTCCATTACATCATAGATACGATCCACACCAAAGCTGATACCTACTCCGGGTACATTTGGCACACCAAATAGGCCGGTGAGATCATCATATCGACCGCCACCTCCAATACTTCCCATTTGCACATTCAAAGCTTTTACTTCAAAGATGATACCTGTATAGTAGTTGAGTCCGCGGGCGAGTGTAAAATCCGGAATAAGTTGACAGTTGATAGTTGACAGTTGACTGTTGGAAAGAACATGTTTGATTTCTATGATTCCTTGCTGTCCGATCTCATTGTTGCCGATTAGTGACTCGAGCTGTATGATTTTTTCATCACTAGTGCCGGTGATCGAAAGATATTTTTCAATGATGCTGATCTGATCATTGTTCAATCCACGTTCTGTCAATTCTTCTTTCACTTTTTCAATACCAATCTTGTCCAGTTTATCAATCGCAACAGTGATGTCGATCATTTTATCTGCACCACCACATACTTCTGCCAGTGCTGCCAATATTTTGCGACTGTTGATTCTGATTTCAACAGGTATGCCTAATTGATCAAAAACAGTGGCGTAAATATTGGTGAGTTCTACTTCATTCAATAAACTATTGCTACCTACCACATCAGCATCACACTGATAAAACTCACGATAACGTCCTTTTTGGGGTCTATCGGCGCGCCATACGGGTTGTATCTGATAACGTTTAAATGGCAGGGTGAGTTGTCCATAGTTCATGGCTACATACCGTGCAAAGGGAATGGTAAGATCATATCTCAATGCGCGTTCGGTAATACCTTTTGTATTTTTCCCTTCCAATACTTTTTGAAAATCAGCGATTATTTGTTCTTGCTTAGAAGGGTTGTCGAGACCATTGTTCAGAATTTTAAAAATCAGTTTATCACCTTCCTCGCCATATTTCCCCATCAATGTATCCAGGTTTTCCATGGCAGGGGTTTCCAATGGCTGAAAACCATACAGTTCAAAAACATTTTTGATGGTTTGAAAAATATAGTTCCGCTTACGTACAACTGCTGCACTAAAATCTCTGGTTCCTTGCGGTAATCCGGGTTTGCTCATCTTTCTTTATTTGTTAGACTGATTGTATTTCAGAATAATATGATCGCATGCGCTTGATAACAAAGCAAAAACATGATGATAATCTTTTTCCGTACCATACCATGGATCAGGAACCGCATCATCGCTGTTATCAATTTCGCTAAGTATTAATCTTGTTTTTGATTCGTTCCATCGTTCTCCGCTCATTCTTTTCACATCTTGATAGTTGTTGTGATCCATCACATAAATCAGGTCAAATTGGTCCATATCCTTCGGGTGAAACTGGCGACAACGCTGTTGCCCGATATCAATGCTATTCAAACGTGCTACTTTCTGTGAAAGCTGATGTGGTGGTTCGCCAATATGGTAGTTTCCGGTACCGGCACTATCTACTTCCCATGCTAATCCTGCTTCCCTTGCTTTTTGTTGAAGAATTCCTTCTGCTAAAGGGCTGCGACAAATATTCCCCAAACAGACCATCAATACTTTCATGCCAACAAAGATAGCAGATGGATGGCGAATGGGGGATGGCAAATGGGGGGGCTAGTAAATAGTTGACAGATGACAGTTGACAGAAAGTAGAGGCCATAAGCTATTACCCATTAGCAATTTCCTAACCGTCAACTCTCAACTGTCATCTGTCAACCCTGTGCTAATAGTGGGGCAGCAATTAGTTGACAGTTGACGGTTGACAGAAAAAAATCATAAGCTATTAACTATAACCCATTAACCCGCTGTCAACTCTCAACTGTCATCTGTCAACCCTGTGCTAATAGTGGGGCAGCAATTAGTTGACAGTTGACGGTTGACAGAAAAAAATCATAAGCTATTAACTATAACCCATTAACCCGCTGTCAACTCTCAACTGTCATCTGTCAACCCTCTGTAAATAGAGGGGCAGCAAATAGTTGACAGTTGACGGTTGACAGAAAGTAACTATTAGCCATTACCCATAAGCAGTTGGCTTACTGTTAACTGTCAACTGTCATCTGTCAACTCCCTACCACACTAACACTTATTAGCTCTTTAACATATGACAGTATGGAAAGAAATCGATCAGGCATCTAAATATTAAATCAACCGATTTTATCAGAAAATGACAGCTTGATTTCGGCTAACAAATAAAATTATTGACTAAATTGCCCACCCCCGGGTATAAAAACGAATAGTATGGCAACGGATTTCAGAGAAAGGCAACAGAAAAGTTACCGAATCATGCGCATGATCTATGATCTTTCCATGGCGGTGATTATACTTGGAACTGCGGTGCTGTTATTGCTGGCTGAAAAGTTAAAAATTGAGCAGCTATTATTGGTTGAACCAATGTTCAGATACTTAATGGGGGGCGTGTTTTTATTGTATGGTGGGTTTAGATTGTACAGAGGGATTAAGCATGATTATTAACATGACCAGAAACATTTTTAATACAATTGGGTTATTCATTTTGGTTCTGTTCATGGGGTGTGCTGACCAACAAGATAAAGCTGTAGCAACGGACTCACCCACAAAAGGTACCATACGGATCAGTGTTGATGAAAGCTTTAAACCGGTCATTGAAGAGCAGTTGAGGGTACATAAATCCTCTTTTCCTGAAACAGAGATTATCGTTTCCTATAAACCGGAATCAGATTGTTTCAGGGATCTGCAAAATGACAGTACACGAATGGTCATTGTAGCGCGTGGATTAACAAAAACAGAGGCATCGTTCTTTGAGAATCAATTGTCTTACTCACCATTGTATGGGGTGCTTGCTTATGATGCGGTTGCCGTAATCGTTAATAATCAATCTCCTGACAGTGTTTTTACCTTGAGCAAATTAAAAAGTATCCTGAGTGGAAAGGATAAGATAACAGCAGTAATGGACGGTAATAAAGCGACCAGTACCGTACGCTATTTGAAAGATTCCATACTAAAAGGCGCTGATTTTGGGGCGAATGTAGTAGCAGCGAATAATAGTCAGCATGTATTAGATATTGTATCCGGAAGAAAAGATGTAGTGGGTTTTATTGGGATCAGTTGGATAGCAGATAGTTATGATCCGGTACAATTGGCTTATTTGAAAAAAATACGATTGGGACTGGTAGAATGTGTTAAATGTGAGGAAAAAGATATATTCGCGAAGCCCTCACAGGCAACCATATCCTACGGACAATACCCTTTGGCACGGCCATTGTATTATGTACTAAAAGAAAATGCAACTGGACTCGGAACAGGCTTCATGAATTTCATGAGTATGGAAAGAGGGCAGTTGATATTCCGAAGAGCATTTCTGGTTCCCGCAAAAATGGGTTTTGGAAAACGCTCGGGGAGTATAAAAGATGCAGATTAACATACAACTATAAAAACCGACAAATGAAGAAGACCGTTTCTTTGATGGTGACAGCGTTGCTTGCTGTACAGTGTTTGATGGCGCAGGTGGCTGATGGAATCAAATTCCTCAACTACGAAAAGTATAAAAGCGCCCGTGAAACTTTGAAAAAGGCATATGATGCCAATCCAAAAGATCCTCAAACGATCTATTGGTACGGTCAGTCCTTGATAGCGGCTGAAGCTGGTGGATTGACAAAAGACATGCTGAATGCAGCGAAAGCTGTTTATCAGCAAGGCTTACAGGATGTTGGTAGTGATGCCTGGCTATTGGTAGGAATGGGTCACATAGAGATCCTTGAAGGAGGTGATATCAATTCAGCCAAGCAAAAGTTTGAACAAGCCATTACTGCTACTACTGAAACAAAAGGTAGGAATAAAGGAAAGGGCAATCCGGGTATTCTAAATGCCATCGGAAGAGCCAATGCAGATGGTGGTAGTAAAGTAGGTGATCCTTCTTATGGTATCGAAAAATTGAAGCAGGCTGCTGCACTTGATTTAACCAATCCCGATATCTACATCAACATGGGTATTAGTTACCTGAAATTGGGTGGTGAAAATGGTGGAGAAGCAGTAAAAGCCTACCAGGAAGCGATTACACGTGATCCTAAAAATGCAAAAGCCAAATTCCGTATCGGAAGAATTTACCAGAGTCAGAATAACAAAGAATTGTTTGAGCAATTCTACAATGAAGCCATTGCTATAGATCCTACGTATCCTCCGGTATATTATGTATTGTACAATTATTACGCAGATAAGGATGTGCCTAAAGCAAAGGAATATTTGGATAAATATGTAGCCAATGCTGATAAAGATCCTAAGACTGATTTGTTCGTTGCTGATTACTTGTTCCGTGCCGGTAAGTATAACGAGAGCTTAGAAAAAGCAAGACAAATTGAAGCTGAAGTTGGTGGCATCAGTAAACTTCCTGAATTGAATGTGGTATATGCATACAACTATGATCGTACCAATGATTCAGTAAGAGCAAAAGAGGCAATTGAAAAATTCTTTGCATCTGCAGATCCGGCTGCCATCACCACTTCACAGTGTGAGTTGGCTACTAAAATCTATGCTCGATTCAAAGGAAGCGAAGCCCAGGCTGTAGCTTATATCGAAAAAGCCATGACCTTAGATACCATCAAAAACAGTAAAATTGCTTATATGGGCAAAGCTGCTGAGATCTATGGCAAAGCAGGGATGTATCGTGAGCAATTGGGTTGGTTGCAAAAACAACTGGACTTGAAAGGCGGTACTATGGGTGAGTTTGAATATTATCAGTTTACCAGCACAGCTTTGAACGGAAAAGATTATCCGCTTACCATTGAATTGGGTAAAAAATATTTAGCAGCTTTTCCTGATAAACCACAGCCCTATTCTTTCCTGAAAAGAGCCGCACTGGCATCAGATCCTGATACAACTACAGGTGCAGCCATTGCTGTATTGGATTATCTGGATTCTTTCTACATGAAAGATCAGGAAAAGAACAAAAAAGCGATTTTCTTGAATTTGTATTACAGACTTCAATACTATGTAAACAAGTCTAAAGAACTGGAAAAGGGGTTAGAAGTAGCGGATAAAATGCTGGCTTTGTATCCAACTCCCGGTGATGAAAACCAATATGCAACAAGTGCAAAAGGAGCTATCGTAGAGGGTATCAAAGCCAAAGAAAAACAGGGTTCGGGTAATAAAACCTCTTCTGCTACCTCATCGAGTAGCTCAGGAAGTTAAGTTTCTAAATAATTCGGTAAAAACTCCTCCAATAACGGGGGAGTTTTTCTTTTTATATGCTTTCACAGGCTTATTTTTGCCGGACATTAATGTTTTAACATGAACTGGCTTATCCAACTGTTAGATGCATCAGCAACCAGCAATGCCGCTGGTTATTTACCGATCGGTATTCAATTGATTTTTGCTGCGGGTTTTGTGGCTACGATGATCGCTGTATCACAGTGGGTGGGTCCAAAGCGTAAAACAGCCGATAAACTGGAAACCTTTGCTAGTGGTATTGAAAGTCATGGTGATGCCCGTCAACCCATGGCCATCAAGTACTTTCTGGTAGCGATCCTGTTTGTGTTATTTGATGTGGAAGTGATTTTCTTCTATCCCTATGCCGTTAATTTCAGAGAACTGGGATGGGATGGGTTTCTGGCTGTATTGATGTTTGTATCCTTCTTCCTGATTGGATTTATCTATATCGTGAAGAAAGGCGCCCTTAAGTGGGAAGATTAACCTGCCATGACAAGATTCATGGCTTTTTGACAACAAGACAAAGCTTTAATGGTTATATAAGCAACCATTACAAATAACCGAAAGACTATGGCACGCCCCGTTAGATTTAATATCAACCCCATCCCCGCTAGTACTGCCGATGCTATTTCGACTGTAGAAGCTCCGCAGGGATATTCAGGGGAAGGATTTTTTACCACAAAATTGAGTGATGTTGTTGGATTGGCCCGTAAGAACTCTATCTGGCCGCTTCCTTTTGCCACTTCCTGTTGCGGCATTGAATTCATGGCCACCATGGGTTCGCATTATGACTTAGCTCGTTTTGGTTCTGAACGTGTGGGTTTCTCTCCTCGTCAGTGTGACCTATTGATGGTGATGGGGACCATCGCCAAAAAAATGGGTCCCGTTTTACGTCAGGTGTATTTGCAGATGGCTGAACCCCGTTGGGTAATAGCCGTAGGAGCCTGCGCCTCCAGTGGTGGAATTTTTGATACTTACAGCGTTTTACAAGGGATCGATCAAGTGATTCCGGTGGATGTATATGTTCCGGGTTGTCCTCCTCGTCCCGAGGCTATTCTGGATGGATTTATGAAGATTCAAGACTTGGTTGGACAAGAAAGCATCAGAAGAAGAAACAGCGAGCATTATAAAGCACTGCTGAATAGCTATGGAATTCAATAAAATAGTCCATGGTCAATAGTCCATAGACCATGACCCAAAAACATAAAAATGGCCTTAACGAATTCATACATACAGGAAAAATTAAAAGAGAAGTTTGGTGATCAGGTGTACAATTTTGAGGAAACCTATGGTATGCTCAGTTTTGAAGCACCAAAAGATCAGAACCTGAAAGTGATGCAGTTTTTATACGATGATGAAACACTGCAATTTCGTTTCCTGACAGATTTGTGTGCAGTGAATTATCCGGATGATGCAGGAAGAGAATTAGCAGTTGTTTATCATTTGCACAATTTGGTAGAGAATGTTCGCATCCGTTTTAAAGTATTTACTGCTGTAGAAACGCCGGACGTTTTCACCGCTTCACAACTCTTCTCCAGCGCCAACTGGATGGAACGTGAAACCTATGATTTCTATGGAGTGAATTTTGTAGGTCATCCCAATCTGAAGCGCATTTTGAATGTAGATGAGATGGATTATTTCCCATTAAGGAAAGAGTATCCATTAGAAGATCAGACAAGGATTGATAAGGATGATGAAATGTTTGGAAGAGGATGAGAAAAAAGTCAAAAGTGAAAAGTCAAAAGTCAAAAATTATTCTCTTTCACTTTTCACCTTTCACTTTCCACTTTTCACAATAATGCAATAGCCGATCAATATAAGAAACATGTTAGCGCAACAACAACAGAATATCAAATTACCGGAAGGTTCCATTGAAAAGGAAACTACTACATTAAACGTAGGACCTACACACCCTGCAACACACGGTGTATTCCAAAATATCATGGAATTGGATGGCGAAAGAGTGGTATCAACTGAACAAACCGTTGGATATATTCATCGTGCATTTGAAAAATTGGCAGAACGTAGACCCCTCTATCAGGTTACACCAATTACTGACCGTTTGAATTATTGCAGCAGTCCCATCAATAATATGGGTTGGCATTTGACCTGCGAAAAATTATTAGGTGTTCAAACGCCCAAGCGTGTTGATTACTTGCGCGTGATCATCATGGAGTTGGCACGTATCTCAGATCACCTGATTTGTAACTCTATTGTGGGTGTGGATACAGGAGCTTATACGGGCTTCTTGTATGTGATGCAATACCGTGAATTAATCTATGAAATATATGAAGAAGTATGTGGGTCCCGCCTTACTACTAATATTGGGCGTATTGGCGGTTTTGAAAGGAATTTCTCAAATACAGCATTTACGAAACTCGAGAAATTCTTAAATGAATATCCGAAAGTGTTGAAAGAGTTTGAAAATCTCTTTGCACGTAACCGCATTTTCATGGACCGCACACAAGGTACCGGTGGTATCAGTGCTGAAAGAGCATTGAACTATGGGTTCACCGGTCCAAATTTGCGCGCTGCAGGAGTTGATTATGATGTGCGTGTACACAGCCCTTACAGCAGTTATGAAGATTTCAATTTCACTGTTCCTGTGGGTAAAACAGGCGATAACTATGATCGCTTCCTAGTGCGTAATGCGGAAATGTGGCAGAGCTTAAGCATCATTGAACAAGCCTATCAGAAAATCCAAGTGTTCAAAGGTGCAGATGCGGAAGTGTATCATGCCAATGTCCCTGAATATTATCTGCCAAAGAAGGAAGATGTGTATACCAAGATGGAAGCCTTGATTTGGCATTTCAAAATCATCATGGGTGAGGTAGACATGCCAAAAGGTGAAGTGTACCATGCCGTAGAAGGTGGTAATGGTGAATTAGGCTTTTATTTGATCAGTGATGGAGGAAGAACACCATTCCGTCTGCATTTCAGAAGACCTTGTTTCATTTATTATCAGGCGTATCCTGAACTGATTCAAGGTGGTATGTTGAGTGATGCGATTGTAACGATGAGTAGTTTGAATCTAATTGCAGGAGAACTAGATGCGTAATAGTTTGAAAATTTGAAGATTTGAAAATGTGCTAATTATTAGAAGGGTTCATTTTCAAATTTTCATCCCGCTCTTAGCGGGACAAATTTGAATAGTATGGTGAAATTTTCAGAAGAACAAATGACCGAATTCAAGCGCTTGGTAGCGCGTTATCCGGAAGGCAAGCAGAAAAGTGCATTGCTTCCGGTTTTGCATTTGGCACAAGATAGTTTTGGCGGATGGTTAAGTGCTGAAACAATGGATTATGTAGCTGAACTGTTGCAAATCACTCCTATCGAAGTGTATGAGGTAGCAACTTTTTATAGCATGTACAACCTCAAGCCGGTAGGTAAATATATGTTTGAAGTTTGTCAGACAGGTCCATGTATGTTGAGAGGTAGTGATGATATCATTGCTTATATCGGAGAAAAACTGGGTATCAAACCCGGAGAAACAACAGCCGATGGAATGTTTACATTGAAAACAGTAGAATGCTTAGGTGCATGTGGATATGCTCCCATGATGCAACTGGGTAAACATTATCGTGAACACCTGACCAAAGAAAAAGTAGATGCTATTATTGACGAATGCAGAAAAACTGCAGCTAGCTTAAACTAACAAGATGAAAAATTGGATCTACATATTTCTTGTATCAGTTTTCTTTACTGCTTGTGGTGAAGTATCCAATACAGAAGTGGTTGAGAAAACAACGGTTGTGGTAGAAGATTCGGCAGTGACAAAAATTGTTGACGGTACAACCGCTCAAAACTCGTTGGATGTGGTGGGAATTTATAAAGGAGTATTACCCTGTGCAGATTGTGAAGGAATGGAAACAACCATTGAATTAAAATCAGATTCAACTTATTCCAGAGTCATCAAATACTTGGGTAAGAAAGAAAATAGCTTTACTGCATCGGGTAAATGGACATGGATCAGCGGTTCTACCATTAGTTTGGGAAGTATCAAAGAAGGACCGAATCAATATTTTGTTGCAGAAGATAAGTTGATTCAATTGGATATGAGTGGTAACAGAATTACGGGTGAATTAGCAACTAAATATGAATTGAGAAAACAGTAGTTGAATAGTATTTAAAATTCCTGAAAGGGATATGAGGATATGAGTAAAAAATTATTACTGGAAAAGGCACATGTAGAAGGTATCCGCTACTTCGATGTATATCGGAGAGAAGGTGGGTATAGAAGTGTTGAGAAAGCACTTAAGGAAATGAGTCCGGAAGCCATTGTGGAAGAAGTGAAGAAAAGTGGTCTTCGTGGTCGTGGTGGCGCGGGTTTCCCTGCCGGAATGAAATGGAGTTTTATAGCAAAGCCCGAAGGTGTGCCACGTCATTTGGTATGTAATGCCGATGAGAGTGAACCCGGCACATTCAAAGACCGCTACTTGATGGAATTCATTCCTCACTTATTGATTGAAGGCTTGATTGTTTCATCTTTCGCTTTGGGAAGTAATGATACTTATATCTATATCCGTGGAGAATATGCATGGATCGTTGATATTCTGGAACAAGCCATTACAGAAGCCAAAAACAATGGCTTTCTTGGAAAAAATATTTTAGGTAGTGGCTTTGATTGTGATATCCATGTGCAAAGAGGTGCAGGTGCCTATATCTGCGGAGAAGAAACTGCATTGATCGAATCATTAGAAGGTAAACGTGGTAACCCAAGAATCAAACCTCCATTCCCTGCTGTGAAAGGCGTATGGGATAGACCTACGGTTGTGAACAATGTGGAGACATTGGCTGCAGTGGTACCAATCATCAATATGGGCGGTGATGAATATGCTAAGATTGGTGTAGGCAGATCAACAGGAACCAAATTGATCAGTGCATGCGGTAATATCAATAAGCCAGGTGTTTACGAGATCGATATGACCATTTCTGTAGAGGAATTTATTTACAGTGATGAGTATTGTGGAGGTATTCCCAATGGGAAAAAATTGAAAGCTTGTATTCCGGGTGGTTCTTCTGTACCTATTCTTCCTGCTAACCTTTTGTTGAAAACAGCAAAGGGAGAAACGCGTTACATGAATTACGAAAGTTTAGCTGATGGTGGTTTTGCCAGCGGTTCAATGATGGGTTCGGGCGGGTTCATTGTATTAGATGAAGACCAGTGTGTGGTTCGTCACACCTTATCATTGGCACGTTTCTACAGACATGAAAGTTGTGGTCAGTGTTCGCCATGTAGAGAAGGAACTGGGTGGATGGAAAAGATTCTGAAGAACATTGAATATGGAAATGGAAAGATGAGTGATATCGATCTGCTTTGGGATATCCAACGCAAGATCGAAGGAAATACGATTTGTCCATTAGGTGATGCAGCAGCATGGCCGGTAGCAGCAGCGATCAGACATTTCAGAGATGAATTCGAATGGCATGTGCTGAATCCTGAAGAATCACAAGAGAGGAATTATGGGTTGGCGCATTATGCTGATCCGATTCATGTACCGGTAGGGTAATTAAAAAGTCAAAAGTAAAAATTCAAAAAAATGGATATTGAATTTGATGCTTTTGAAGTTAATGAGGGAGAAAAGCCTTACAATATTAGACATCGATGCTTTTTCTTTTCTAAAGAGATTTTATTCTTTGTCAAAGATTGTAAGTATGAAAAAGTATATAGTTCTTTATTTGATCAGTTAGTAAGAAGTGCTACCTCTATAGGCGCGAATGTAGTAGAAGGTAAAGCGGGGAGCTCTAAAAAGGATTGGAACAAGTATCTGGTGATAGCACTGAAATCGGCTAATGAAACAAAGTATTGGTTATGTTTAATAAGAGATACACAAGAAGTTTCTAAGGAGAAAGTAAATGAACTGATCAAAGAAGCAGATGAATTGTCAAAGATCATTGCTTCAATAATAATAAACGCTAAATAGTCATCGTCAGGATTTTTTTTGACTTTTTAATTTTGACTTAATATTATGTCTGACCAACAACAATTGTTTAAAGTAACGATCGACAACATCACCATTGAAGTTCCGGCAGGAACAACAATTCTGAATGCTGCACGTAAGATCGGCGGTGATGTAGCACCCCCGGCTATGTGCTATTACAGCAAGCTGGAAGGAAGTGGTGGTAAATGTCGTACCTGTTTGGTGGAAGTAAGCAAAGGTTCTGAAAAAGATCCTCGACCTATGCCTAAGCTGGTAGCTTCTTGTAGAACCACAGTCATGGATGGCATGGAAGTAAAAAATATCACCAGTGAAAAAGTATTGGATGCAAGAGCAGGTGTTGTTGAATTCCTTTTACTGAATCATCCTTTGGATTGTCCTATCTGTGATCAGGCAGGTGAATGTCATTTGCAAGATCTCAGCTATGAACATGGTAAAGAAGGCACACGTTACGAATTCCAAAGAAGAACATTTAAGAAACACGATATCGGTCCATATATTCAGTTGCACATGACGCGTTGCATTCTTTGCTACCGTTGTGTATTTACGGCTGATCAGCTTACAAAAAAGCGTGAGCATGGTGTATTGGATCGTGGAGATCATGCAGAGATCGCCACTTTCATCGAAAAGAGTCTTGAAAATGATTTCATCGGTAATGTGATCGATGTTTGTCCAGTAGGTGCGCTTACCGATAAAACCTTCCGCTTTAAAAACAGGGTATGGTTCCTGAAGCCCGTGGATGCACATCGCGATTGTCCAACATGTAGCGGTCGCGTTACACTTTGGAACAGAGGTGATGAAGTATTCCGTGTTACAGCCAGAAAAGATGAATGGGGTGAAGTAGAAGATACGCCTGATGGAAAGCCGGGATGGATCTGTAATACCTGTCGCTTCGAAAAGAAAAAAACAAGTGATTGGGTGATTGAAGGTCCTCGTTTGATCAATAGACACTCAGTGATTTCACAAGGACATTATGCCGGTAAAGTAGGCACTCATATGCCAACTGAAACCTTTGAAGCAGTGAATGACGGACGCAAACCTAAACTGCTGATGGATATTCATTCAGTAAGCGAAGTGAATAAACCGGAAGTACAATTGAGTTTGATCGATGGACCGGCTCATTCCAAAGTATTTAATCAGAACAACGACTAATTGAATTCTATATCATGACACTACTTGCTTTTGATTGGGCATTATTGATAGAAAAACTGGTACTGATCGCAGTTATTGTGTTTGGTAGTCTGGGTATTGCCTTATATACCACTTTCGCTGAAAGAAAAGTAGCGGCTGTTTTACAAGACAGACCCGGTCCAAACCGTGCAGGTCCTTTTGGATTGTTTCAACCATTCGCGGATGGATTGAAATTGATCATGAAAGAAGAAATCATACCTAATACTTCCAATAAAGTCTTATTTATTTTAGGTCCGGGTTTGGCCATGACTGCAGCTTTAATGACTTGTGCTGTTATCCCATGGAGTAGTCATGTTGAGTTGTTTGATAGAAAGATCGAATTGCAAATTGCAGATATCAATATCGGGATCCTCTATGTGTTTGGTGTAGTTAGTATGGGTGTATATGGTATCATGATCGGAGGTTGGGCATCCAACAACAAATTCTCTTTGATGGCAGCTTTGCGTGGAGCTTCTCAGGCCATTAGTTATGAATTGGCGATGGGACTTTCATTAATCGCTGTATTGATGTTATCCGGTTCATTGAGTTTGAAAAGTATTGTAGGAGAACAGATGGCAGATGGTAGTCTTTGGAATATTGCCTACCAGCCGCTAGGGTTCTTTATCTTCTTTATCTGTGCATTGGCAGAGTGTAATCGTACACCTTTCGATTTACCCGAAGCAGAAAATGAGTTAAACTTTGGATATCATCAGGAATATTCATCCATGAAGCTAGGGTTTTATCTGTTCGCAGAATATGTGAATATGATCATGAGTAGTGCAGTGATGGCTTGTTTGTATTTTGGTGGTTATGATATTCCATTCTTGGATGAATCAACATTGGCTCCAAACATCGCAGCATTATTGGGTGTAGGAGCATTACTGACCAAGATTGTGATTTTCATTTTTATATTCATGTGGATTCGCTGGACGATCCCGCGTTTCCGTTATGATCAGCTGATGAATCTGGGATGGAAAACCATGATTCCATTGGCATTGGCGAATATGTTGATTACAGGAGCGGTGATATTGTGGAAAGCAGGGGCGTGATGTGAATTGTCAATGGTGAATTGTGAATAGAGAGAACTAGCATTGACCATTGACCATTCACCATTCACAATTGACACGATAAACTTGGCATCAATAGGTTAGAAAAATATTTTTGCAAACATTAAACATCCCTCAGGGATAGAACATATGCAGGCATTAACAAACAGGGGACAAGAAGTGAGTCGGAAGCCAATGAGTTTCATGGAGCGACTGTATATACCGGCAATTCTGAAGGGTATGGCCATTACATTCAGTCATATCTTCAAGAAAAAGCCTACCATTCGTTATCCGGAAGAAAAACGCCCTTTTAGTCCGGTGTTTAGGGGATTGCATGTGTTGAATAGAGATGAGGAAGGACGTGAGCGTTGTACTGCTTGTGGATTATGTGCTGTTGCTTGTCCGGCAGAAGCCATTACCATGGAAGCTGCAGAAAGATTACCCAATGAGGAGAACTTGTACCGTGAAGAAAAGTATGCAGCTAAATATGAGATCAATATGTTGCGTTGTATTTTCTGTGGACTTTGTGAAGAAGCTTGTCCAAAAGACGCCATTTATTTGAGTGAAACATTTGCTCCGGCCAATTATACTAGGAAAGGATTTATTTATGGAAAAGAAGAGTTGTTGATACCCAATCCTAAAACAGAGCCGGAAGCACATGCGAAAGCTAAAGGATTATAATAAAGAATAATCAGTTGTATTGTTCGTACAACTTATTATCAAACCTAATTAAAACACCCATGAGTATAACACAGATCATGTTTTTCTTTTTGTCGGCACTGGCTGTTTTCTCAGCTATCATGGTACTGGTAAGCCGAAATCCGGTACACAGTGTATTGTGGTTGATTGCGGTGTTTTTTGCCATTTCAGGTCATTATATTTTATTGAATGCACAATTCCTTGCTATCGTTAATCTGATCGTATATGCAGGTGCAATCATGGTACTCTTTCTTTTTGTGATCATGTTGATGAACCTCAATAAAGAGTCTGAACCCAATAAACATATTTGGATGAAACTCGCCGGAGCGATTTCAGGCGGATGTTTTCTAATGGTAATGGTATCACTAGTGCGTCAAGCTGCAGATTTCCAAGGTAAAGAGGCTTTGGTGGGAACCGGAGATATCGGATTGATCAAGAATCTGGGTAAAGCCCTGTTCAGTAACTATGTAGTTCCATTCGAAATCAGCAGCGTGCTGTTTTTGAGTGCGATGGTGGGGGCTGTAGTGATTGGGAAGAAGGAGTGAGTAAAGAATTTTAGTCCATGGTCCATAGTCCATGGTAAATAAAAAGAATCCATGGACTATGGACCATGGACCATAAGCTATAAGCTATGCCAATACAATACTATATCTATCTAAGTCTCGCACTCTTCAGCATTGGAATCATTGGAGTGCTGACACGCAGAAATGCGATCATTGTTTTTATGTGCATTGAATTGATGTTGAATGCGGTGAATTTATTATTGGTAGCATTTTCTAAAATGCATCATGGTACTGCATTGGCAACTGATGCAGCAACAACAGCAGGTATCGACGGACAACTATTTGTATTTTTTATTATGGTAGTGGCGGCAGCAGAAGTGAGTGTGGGATTGGCCATTATTGTAATGATGTATCGTAACATACATTCAGTAGATATTAATTTCCTCAATCGTTTGAAGAATTAATATTTATTGGTAAGACAGAACTGATTCATGATCATACTTCAATAATGAAGTGTAAAAGTCCCGCAAGGGAGCAAGGCTATGAGTAAATTTGTTTATCTGGTACCACTTTTTCCTTTGATCGGTTTTCTGATCAATGGACTGGGAAGAAAGTCATTGTCTAAATCAATGATCAGCGTCATTGGTTGTGGCGTGATGCTCGCTTCATTTGTTGTGAGCTTGTTGGTGTTCTTTGATGTAAAAGCAAATGGTGCAACAACTGTTGAACTGTTTTCTTTTATTCGATCAGCTGATTTTCAAATTCCATTTGCCTTTCAGGTAGATCAGTTGTCTTCTCTGTTCCTTTTGATCATTACAGGTATTGGGTTTTTAATTCACTTGTATTCTGCTGCTTATATGCATGAAGAAGAGGAGCAGCATTTCGGAAGGTATTTTGCGTATCTGAATTTGTTTGTATTCTCCATGTTGCTATTGGTACTGGGAGCCAATTATGTGATCATGTTCATTGGTTGGGAAGGTGTGGGTCTTTGTTCTTATTTGTTGATTGGATATTGGTTTAAGAATGATCAATACAATTATGCAGCTAAGAAAGCATTTGTGATGAATCGTATTGGTGATCTAGGCTTTTTGTTGGCTGTATTCTGGTTATTATTCAAATTAGGTACTGTTACTTATGGAGATGTATTCTCTCGTGTATCAGAGCTTTCTTCTTTTGATATTACTGCTATCACCATCTTATTATTTGTGGGTGCAATGGGTAAGAGTGCACAGATACCTTTGTACACATGGCTTCCTGATGCGATGGCGGGTCCTACACCTGTATCGGCATTGATCCATGCTGCTACAATGGTTACAGCCGGCATTTATATGATTGCTCGTAGTAATATTCTGTATACCATGGCACCGGTATCTCAAGCACTGGTGGCCATAGTAGGATTGGCTACAGCTATTTTTGCAGCTACGATTGCATTAAAACAGAATGATATTAAGAAAGTATTGGCTTACTCAACAGTCAGCCAATTGGGTTATATGTTTTTGGGCTTAGGTGTGGGTGCTTATACCGGTGCTGTATTTCATGTGATGACACATGCTTTTTTCAAGGCATTGTTATTCTTGGGTGCCGGTTCTGTGATACATGCCATGCACCACGAACAAGATATCAGAAAGATGGGTGGTTTGAAAAAGCATATGCCCATCACACATATCACATTCCTCTTGGCTTGCTTAGCGATTGCGGGGATTCCTCCTTTCTCAGGATTTTTCTCAAAAGATGAAATTTTGATGGCAGCCTTTAGTGCCAACCCTCTTTATTATTACATTGGGTTGGTTGGTGCGTTAATGACTGCTTTTTATATGTTCCGTTTATACAGTTTAACTTTTCTTGGATCATTCAGAGGTACGCATGAACAGGCGCATCACTTGCACGAGAGTCCGTCACCAATGACCATTCCTTTGATCGTATTGGCTGTATTGTCGGTATTGGGAGGTTTTGTAGGAATTCCGGAAGTGTTCGCATCAGATGCACATAGTCTTGAAAATTTCCTTGCTCCGATATTCGCTGAATCAAACAAATTGGCGCATGCACATCATTTAACCCATTCACAAGAATATATTATGATGGGTGTTTCCACTGCATTGATCATTGGAGTGATCATATTCGCGGTAACTAAGTTCAAAAAAGCAGCTGATGTAAATGATGAGAATACAGGTGTAGCTAAAGTGCTGGAAAATAAATGGTACGTAGATGAGTTATACGATAACATCATTGTAAAACCCTTGCACTTATTATCCGTGTTCTTGAAAAATATTCTTGAAAAAAATATCATTGATGGCGTGGTGAACGGTGTTGGTAAACTGGTGGGTTATGGATCCAGACAACTCCGATTATTGCAAAGTGGACAAGTAGGTAACTATATTCTGGTAATGGTAATGGTGATGGTGATTTTTGTTTTGATCTGGTTCAATGACATTACTATTATGAATTTTTTGAAAAAACTGTTTTAACCGCTATTAGCGATAAAGAAAATATATGATCCCAGTTCTATTGATATTACTACCCTTACTCACCGGCATCATCTCCTTCTTTATTAAAGAAGAAAATGCCGCTAAAGGTTGGGGATTATTGTCTGCAGTATTAACATTGACCGTAGCTGTAGCAGGTATTTATTTTTATCCGGCTGCCCAACTATCATTCGACAGTGCATGGTTGCCGTCTTTAGGTAGCAGGTTTACGATGTCAATGGATGGAATGTCCAAAATGTTGGTCTTATTAACCGCTATTTCCTTTCCATTGATTTTTATAGCCACTTATAAAAATCAATACCGAAATGCAGGTTCATTTTATGCATTGATGTTACTCACACAAGCCGGCTTAATGGGCGTGTTTGTTGCTAACGATGCATTATTGTTTTACTTTTTCTGGGAACTGGCATTAATACCTGTATATTTTTTATGCTCACTATGGGGTGGCGAAAAAAGGATTGCTGTTACTTTCAAATTTTTCATCTACACATTTATTGGGTCACTGATGATGTTGGCCGGAATACTATACATGTATTTCCAAACAACTGATCATTCATTTGCTTGGCAGTCTTTTTACAGCGTACAACTTGCGCCTGAAAAACAGTCATGGGTATTCTGGCTCTTTTTCATTGCATTCGCTATTAAAATGCCCATATTCCCTTTCCATACTTGGCAGCCGGATGCCTATGAGCAATCGCCTACTGCTACAACTATGGTATTGAGTGGCATCATGGTGAAAATGGGAATATTTGCGGTAATCAAATGGTTGTTGCCATTCTTCCCTGCAGCATCAGCGCAATTTGCACAATGGATCATTTTGCTTTCTGTGATTGGTATGTTATATGCTTCTTTGATTGCTATCAGACAGGATGATATCAAACGGTTGATCGCTTATTCTTCCATTGCGCATATCGGGTTAATGAGTGCAACACTTTTTACAGGTAGCAGAGTAGGACTGGAAGGTGTAATGATACAAATGTTCAATCACGGAATCAATGTAATTGGACTTTGGATCGTAGCAGATGCGATTGAACAACAATTGGGTACAAGAAAGTTCAGTGAATTGGGTGGACTGGCACAAAAAGCTCCATCACTCGCTATATTATTATTAGTAATGGCATTTGCTAATATTGCATTGCCATTAACCAATGCATTTATTGGTGAATTTTTGATGTTCAATGGACTGTTTCATTATAATATCTGGATCACTGCAGTGGCAGGTATCAGTATTATTTTGGCAGCAGTATATACTTTGAATATGGTTCAGAAAGTGTTTTATGGAAATACAACAACTCTTACTTCCAATGCAACAGATATATCAGGAAATATCAGAATAGCTCTGGTAATATTGGTAGTACTTGTGATTGCCTTGGGAGTGTATCCACAACCCATGATTGATCTTACAAAAGATACAGTAGGAGCAACCATGGCGGGGAAATAATAGATCGTTGATATTTTATAATTATTTGATTAATCACAATAACGTAAGGATGTGAAAACATCTTTACCCAAAATTCCCCAAGGGGATTTGGAACTATGAACGCAATAATATTATCAGCATTACTGGGAGTTGTCATGATGTTTAGTGGCATTCTGACAAAAAACAAATCTGTATTGAAATACATAGCAGCAGGTGGATTATTGTTGCTGATCGCATTCAATGTGATGGATACCTATGCGATCTTCAAATTTGATATCAATTCCCGTGGATTATTGAGTTTTGAAAAGTTCGGTCTGTACTTTAATACACTTGCTTTTGCAGCCACTTTTATTTATGTGTTACTCAGTGGGTCTGATATTGAAAAAGCAGGTATCAATGTTGCTGAATATTTTGCACTGATCTTCTTTGTACTATGCGGTCTAAGCATCCTATCTGGATTTAATGGTATGTTGATGCTATTCTTAGGTATCGAAATACTGTCTATTCCTCTATACATCCTCACCGGTTCCGATAAACGAAACCTAAAGAGTAATGAAGCAGCATTGAAGTATTTTCTGATGGGTTCTTTCACTACCGGAATTATGCTGATGGGTATTGCTTTCTTTTACGGTGCAACAGGTTCTTTTACTTTGAACGCATTACCTGTTATTCCTACTACAGGAATGATCAATCCATCTTTTCTGCATGTAGGTGGACTATTACTTTTATTTGTTGCAATGTCTTTCAAAGTTTCAGCAGCACCTTTTCACTTCTGGACACCTGACGTATATGATGGAGCGCCAAGTGTATTCACTTCTTTCATGGCTACCATTGTGAAAGCTGCCGGTTTTATAGCTTTTATCCGATTGTTTCAAACACAAGCTGTTGCATTAGGACCTACTTGGAAAATCATACTGTCTATCGTCATTATACTTACTTTATTGATCGGAAATATCACAGCAGTATTTCAGCAAAGTGTAAAGCGTATGCTGGCTTATTCCAGTATTGCTCAAGCAGGTTTTATGCTGTTTGCATTATTCAGTAGTAATGATCTTGCGAAAGAGGGTATTCTCTTGTACAGTGTTGCATATAGTTTGGCTACCATCGGTATTTTTGCTGTACTCATTAAAATGAATGATTACACTTTTGATGGTTTTAATGGGCTTGCTAAAAGTAATCCAGTACTAGCATTTACAGCCACCATTTTTCTTTTGTCTCTTGCAGGTATACCATTAACGGCAGGTTTTTTTGCTAAATATTATATGCTGGCTTCTGTAATTAAACAAGGAGGCTCACTTTGGTTGGTGATAGTGGCGCTTTTCTTTGCAGCAGTGAGTGTGTATTATTATTTCAGGGTTATTCAGGCCATGTATTTCAAAGATGGTGATGCTGGTACAGCACCTATATCTGGGGCATTCAAACTGACGTTGGTATTATTGACTGCTCTGGTAATCGTATTGGGCATTTTCCCTTCGATTATTCTGAATGGCTTTTATTTCTAACCGTTCTTCACTTTTTTTACAGGTACAACCCTGCATAGTCATTTCTCAGCTATCTTTAAGGAATATAGTTCCTGTATGAAGGGTATGACCATTTTTGACTCCTTATCGTTGGCATGGCGAACTGTTCGCGGCAATAAGTTACGTACAGGTATTACTGTGGCTATTATTGCTTTTGGTATCATGGCACTCATTGGTATCATTACAGCTATTGAAGCCATGAATCAGAGTCTGAAGGAAAGCTTTTCTTCCATGGGTGCTAATGCCTTTAATATCCGTTTTAAAGATTCAAGAGTAAGGTTTGGCGGTAATAACTCAGACGTTAAAAAAACAACCCGAGGACGCAAAGAGAAAAAATCAAATCTTGATAAACCTATTCAAAGAGAAGAAGCAGAATACTTCAAACAGAATTTCAATTTTCCTGATGCAAAAGTAAGTATATACAGAAGGGGGCCTGGTGGACAGGAAGTCAATTACAAGGATAAAAAGACCAACCCACAAATTGTAGTGTGGGGAGGGGATGAACATTATTTGCAGGTCACCGGTTATATGATCGAAATGGGTCGCAATCTCAATGACTTGGATCAACAAAGCGGAAGAAATGTTTGTTTGATCGGTAGTAATGTAGCAAAGACATTGTTTGGAGATAGGCCTGATAAATCTATTGATAAGATCGTACGTATCGGAGGATTGCCTTATCGTGTTATCGGTTTATTGAAGAGTAAAGGCTCCAGTGCGATGTTGCGGCAAGATGATGTAGTAGTAACCACTTATAACAACGTACGAAATTTTCAGAATGCAAGCAGGTCTTATATGGTAGGAGTGATGGTGAGTAATGTCAATGAATTAGAACCTGCAAGTGGTGTGGCTACATCTGTGTTTAGGTCGGTTAGAAGATTAAAACCTTTAGATGAAGATAATTTTGTGATCGAAAAAAGTGACAAGTTCGCTGAAATGTTCATCAGCTTCTTGAGTAGTATCACTGGCTCAGCCGGTGCTATTGGATTGATTACTTTGATTGGAGCAGCTATTGGTTTAATGAATATCATGTTGGTGGCCGTGAACGAGCGAACAAAAGAAGTTGGGCTTATTAAAGCCATCGGAGGGAAAAGTAAGAATGTACGTCAGCAGTTCTTATTTGAAAGTATGATCATCAGCTTATTAGGGGCAATTTTTGGTATTATTTTAGGGGTACTGGTAGGGAATGTATTTGGACTGATACTGAAAACAGGTTTTGTAGTACCATGGGCATGGGTGATCGTTGGGGTGGTGATTTGTTCTATTGTTGGACTCATCGCGGGAATATATCCAGCCATGAAAGCAGCCCGACTCAATCCTATCGTAGCACTACGTTACGAGTAGTACTTAATTTTTATTGTAATTTTTTGAGAAGATCTTCAACTGCTCATTGATATAGTAGCGGATATCTTCTTCTGATGTATGCTTTCTGAGCCAATCATAAGAAGGGCGATGTTGTTGCATAAAAAGACGAAGCTTTTCTGTAGGCTCCCCCAAAAAGTTGTCCATTCTTGGTTAGAGTTAACGGGAAAAAGCTTGTTAATTTTAAACTTTGAAAG